>JAJRZO010000263.1 GCA_024275215.1 Candidatus Zixiibacteriota bacterium
ATTTGCGCACCGGTAATTCAGTGGTAGAATGCAAGCTTCCCAAGCTTGACGTCGCGGGTTCGAGTCCCGTCCGGTGCTCTTTTCTTTACACTTGAAATGATGTGAATTTACGCCACGCGGATCCGGCAAAAAATATCTTGTATCACTAATCCGAAGACGGGAGATATTCTGAAGCTATGATAATATCATTCTCGATGTAGAATCTTGTGGGACCTCTCTCATCGACTATCTCTTTGTAGATGACACCGAAATGGACTATTGCACCGGGATAAACTCTTTGTTCCGCGATTATCTCGGCATTGGCAATCTCTTTTAGTTTTCCGAGGAGGACTTCGCGCTTCTGTTCGAGTTCCGTTCTCTTCTCGGGAACACTCTTCAAAAAATCCTCCAGTTTTCGAAGCACCGCTTCCTTCTCTGGAGGAAGATTCCCGATCAACTGCAACTTGTACAACTCAGTCATGCCTTCCTTGACACGGTGTTCATCTTCATTGATTCGTTCCAGTTCGGTTTCAACATGCTTCAACTGCTGCAAAGTCTCCGGATCGAACGCTACTTTCAGGTGTGTGGCTGCTCCGCCTTCGGAACCGAGTTCCGGCGCCTGTATCAGATACCGCGAAGCGGCTTCTCCTCCGGCAATTTTGCCTTTTGCGCCCTGGATTATAATCCCCTTCCTGCCATAGAGTCTGCAGTTGATCGCCTCTCCGCCTATCGTCAGTATCCCTTCAGAATGAACATCCTGCCCATCAATCCACTTGACCGTGACATCGCCCCCTGCATTGATGATCCCGCTGGTATCGCTGCTGCCAAAGAAACCTTTTTTAACAATAACATTTCCATCGCATTCGATCTCAGCATCCTCTACATGACCGCCAACCTCCAGATCGCCTTTCACTTTGACTCTGAAACCGCTTTTGACATCTTTGGTGATCTTTAGCGAACCGTTGCAATCGATATTGCCGGTTGATGCGTCAACATTGCCTGAAACAGTCTGGACAGCGAGAACATTAGTAACACCGTTACTGAACACGATTGAGCCATCAATATCCGCCTTGAGTTCAAGGCCATCCTCCGAGAGTGAAGTGTTAGCGCCTTTGCCTATTTGTTTGTCACGACCCGGTTGCACGGGAATCTCTTCGCCAAATACTGTCTTTCCGGGTGATCCTTCTGTAGGCGGAGTTTTTCTCGCGAGAATCTGACCGGCGGTGGCGTTTTGGAAATACTCAAGGTTCTTATAGTCGATTCGCCCGTCGCTATCCTGTGTCGGGGTTCTTTTTTGTTCAGTGGAAAATGTGTACTCTATCTCAGCGTCTTTTCCCGGCTCAGGCGAAGTACCGCGCGCGATGAGAATCTTCTCGTCGTAAACCTGATTCTCGGCCAGGTCGTGCAGGACTTCATCGAGAAGCCCGAAAACTATACCGGCCTTTTTTAGTTCGTCGATGAGTTCAGTTTCTGTAAGTTCCTGAGCATCATCTTCAGGAGGTGACAGCAAAAGAAAGGCGCTGAGTTTATCTTCGGAGACAGTAACAGAAACTTCAGCCCTTGTTTCGAGTTGCTGTGAAGCAGTTGCCGCCTCACTCATGGTTTCCGCCCCGGTTATGCTTTGACCGGGTTCTCTCTCTCAGAGAGGGAACGCCAGTAAGCACGTTCAATAATCATGCTGATCTCAAGGCTCTTGAAAGGTTTCGTGATGTAGTCGTCAGCACCAAGCATAAGAACATCTTTGACTGAGAAAACATCGGAATACCCTGTCATCATGATGACACAGATGCCGGGATAGTCCTTCTTAATCCTGCGCAGCAGCTCGAAACCGTCAGTGCCAGGCATATTTATGTCTGATACAACAATCTCGATCTCCTCCTTTTCGAGTTTATTGAGAGCCGCTTCGACAGAATCAACGGGGAACACCTCGTATCCTTCTTTCTTGAGAATTCGGTCGAGGAGAGTCCGAAGAATCGCCTCGTCATCAACAACCAATACACGTAATGCTTTACTCATAGTTCTCCCGATCTCGGAACGTGCAATATTCCCATATCAAATATTATCGGCACAATGTGCACTCACTGAACACCTAAATAGAGCGATTTGCCAGATTGGTACGTCCGTATTCAAACAACAGCCTTCTTGCCAGTTCGTCGGCAGAAGTTGATGGTATTCCGAGCTGTTTCAGTGGAATCTCGGTAACATCTTCTGATAATCGCAACGCCGGATCTGCCGCAAAGCAAATCCCTATACTTTTCTCCACGACTAATTTTACCACCTCGACCACCGATTCAGAATGCCGCTTCATCCCGCCACTAAGAACCACAAAAAGATCATCGCCAAGACTTTTTACAGCCGATTGAATGAGTGAGACCAGCGCAGAATTATCTCGTGCCGGATTTTCCCTGTCAACATTGAGCTTTAGACCGCTGTCGGTTCGCTCAATTCGCGCATACATATTCTGTGACAGAACAGAAACTCTACCCTCAATAAGCGGGGTTCCCCCGGATACTGCCTCGACGGAAAGAAATGTTGTCTTATTCCACGCGTTGCAGATTGGTTCCAGCGCCCCTGTTGCAAAACCAGCATACAGCACTATGGGAATCGGAAAATCTTCCGGAAGCTGTGAGAGCAGTGAATGCACGACGGGCGGTCCGCCCTCATACGTAACAATCAACAATAGCCGTCCATTGCTTTTAACCAATGTTAAAACCTTTCCAATCGGTTCTCTTAATGTATCGGAAACAAATGTTCCGATCTTAAGTGACACCATTCAAAACGTTGAAAAATGCGATTTCGAGGCGTGAAATTCAGACTCGATAAGCCTTAACGCTGAAATAGCAGCATCTTAACTCATCAAGACGTGTCAGAATGAGCTTTCCTGAGCAAAGCAATTACTTCTGCTGATCGATCCTGGATTGCGGTCTCAATGGATTGGAGTTCCTCTATAAATGCCGACGGATCACCGGCTTTCTCATGGTTTCCGTTCCGCATGCCATCAAAAACATGCGCAAGACGTGTGACAGTATCTAACGACATAGTAATCAGATCACTGATTTTTCTGCGAATTACTGTTTTCGATTCGCCGCTCAGTTTCAGCCTGGCAGCAGTGATGGCCATATTGAGAGCTGACAGCCTTATATCCTCGACGATCTTTTCGAGATCAGACTGTTCAATTTCTGAACCGATTTGCGGCTTTATTTCAGACCTTTTTGTCAAACCTGAAGCAACTCCCTTATTTTCGTTTTCAACTCAACCAAATCAGATGACTTTACAACATAAGCATCAGCCAGCCATGAATTGAAATCATCCTTGTATGTACCATAAGCAGAATTCAATACCACCGGCAGTTTACTATTCCGTTCTTTGAGCGACTTGAGAATATCGATCCCGTCTCGCCCGGTCATTCTGATATCCAAAACTACCAGATCAGGCTCGTCCTTTTCAATCGACTGAATCGCAGCCTCTCCGGAATCTGCTGTCATTATCTGGAATCCATCCGCTGAAAGCTCTGCCGAGTAGAGTTTTCTGATGTTTTCTTCGTCATCGACGATTAGAATTCGTTTATCCATTTGCATTCTCCCGCATGCTAAACGCTACATATATTATCGGACGATTTTCGCGAATCTCAAACCCCAGTTCACCGCCATCATAAGCGATTGCTTCGTTGGCAAGCGATAATCGCAGATCGGATGTACTCGCCCTGTGCTCGACAAATCTCCTGAGAAGGTCGGTTGATTCATCGTATGACATGCTGCTGCTTGTCACATATATTTCTGCTCGAATTTCAGATGTTGGATTTACACTCGTCACCTCCCAATCAACTCCAGGCCCGGCTATCTCGGAGAGTAATTCGAGGAGGCAAAACATGCCGTGCATCAGAAGATCTTTGCGAACTCGCAGTGGCACTTCAGTTTCTGTACCCCTGTAATGCAAACTATTCTTCGTCTGAGTGAATTTCGACTGAACCATTGTCACGACATCACTCAGAAGCAAAGAGAAATCAATATCATCCTCGTCATCAGAGTAGGATTTCGAGAAATCAAGCAGAGCATCAAGCTGCTGTTCGACTCTTCTACATTCTGTCCAGATTATCTCCGCCCTCTCGCGATCCGAATCAGGAATTTCAGATGACCTCAGCAGAAGACTCGCGAATCCGCCAATGATCGTCAGGGGATTGCGCAATTCGTGTGTAATCCGATACGTCATCTCACCCATCAGCGACAGTCTTTCGATCTGCACGATTTGTCGATGCGTTCTCTCCAATTCCAGATTGACATTCTTGAGTTCCTTGATCTTCGCCTGAAGGTTTTCATACAGGCGTGATCCTTCGATCGCAAGCCCTGCCTGATTTGCAAACATCTGCAACTGATCGATATTGCATTCCTGTATCCTGCGGCCTGTTATCATATTATCCGCTACAATCAGTCCAAGCACGCTTCCCTTCGCGTTTAACGGCGCAATAGCAATCTCAGAAGCGCCGAAAAGTCCATTGCTGAGAGTTTGTACCAAATGTAAGGATTCAGCATCATCAATCAGCGCCGGCGTTCGTCCGGAAGCCACTCTCGTGACAGGGTTGTCGGCTTCATTCAGAGACAACACGAGGTCCCTGATTGCACGATCACTGCTTGTCTCATCAAAGCGGATGTCCCGAATATAGCTGCTGATTATGCTCTTGAGATCTTTTCCTTCATCAGGAATCGAGCCCCAAATCTGACCTGCTTCATCAGCATCAACAGGGCCTATTGCGTGATGTCCTCGAAGTTCGTTACGACTGTCATCGATCAGCATCAGAAACGCACGATTAAATCCAAGACCTTCTCTCGCAGTCACCGCGATCAGAATTGTCTTGACGATCTCGTCGGTCTCCATCGTCGCACCGAGCTGAGCACTGACCTGAGATACGATCGCAAGTTCGTTTTTCGTTGCGCTCTGCTTTTTCTCAATGATCCACGCATTCGTTGAATCTATCAGGAGCACCAGACAACATCGCGTGTGGTCATCGGCGATGGTTGCTGGAGACAGCAGGATATTGGCTCGCCTGCCCCCCCCTGCGGAATGTGTGAATACGATGTCAGGTATTTCGACCGAAACCCCATCTGCAATAACTCTCTCAACTTCTTCCCTGATCGATGTTCCGAGGTGTTCCTGAAGATTCTGAAACGAAAACACATCCCCTGCGCCATGCTGATCAGCACCGAAATACTTCGTAAGTTTACGATTGACCGATAGCGTGTATCCCCCACTCGCCACAATAAGAGCAGGAAGGTCGAGTCTGTGAATATCAAGTCGGGCTTTCAGACCAACTGAAGTCTGTCTGGTGGTGAATTCAGGCATGATTCAGGCTACCTTCGATAGATAACCTGAACAAGCTCTTCGACGATATCCTCAGAGATTTCTGTCTCAAGCTCATCGAATTTCTCACGTACCTCTGTGTACGACTGGAACAGACCGGGATCATCAGGATCATAGTCGAGATACGACATAACAGCCGGTCCGCGTTTATTCTTGCTGTAAAACCGCGCAAGTACAGTCTTTCCATTGAACGCATCCACTACATACATTCGGACACTTAAGACAAATTTCCTGTGGTGGCTTCTGAAAACA
>JAJRZO010000264.1 GCA_024275215.1 Candidatus Zixiibacteriota bacterium
CCAAAATAGAATTCAGGTATATATTGCCTGCTCGATTTGACTGAGGAGATAATATGTCTAAAGTTTGCGAAATATGTGGCAAGAAGCCGATGTTTGGCTGTAGCGTTTCACACGCTCACAATGTATCGAAACGCAAATTCAAACCCAATCTTCAGCGTGTTCGCGCCAAAATCAACGGCCACACAAAGAAGATCAAAGTATGCACTTCATGCCTTAAAGCAGGCAAAGTGGTCAAGGCAACATAAGTTCATCCGGTAATCGCATGATTTCAGCCCTCGATATTGTCGGGGGCTTTTTTATTTGTCCAATATTTATCGCAGAGCAGGTATCCCCGACACCTTCCGATGTTTTTATTTATTCTGTTTACCGTGGAGATTTTTGCGCCGTCAGGAATCCTTTCCTGACGGCCTGACGGCTTACGGAAGCCGACTACCGCTGAAGTGATGAAGGTAAAATATCTCCATGAATCTCCAAATCCTGGTGGTCACGACTACGCATCACTACTTCTCAGAACCGTCAGGAAAGGATTCCTGACGGCGCATGGAAAAGGGATTCCGACGGCGTACGGAATTGTATTATTGAGAAGATGCTCCCGACATTTATCGATGACTTTTGCAGGAGTGGAACATACCTGCAATACTTCACTACACCAATTACATATATTAAGGTGAGAGCCTCCGTGTGGGTACGGAGGCTCTCTGGTCCCATTCCTCGGCTGGTTGAGGATCGGGGTGGGACCTTTTTATCTGTCCATAGCTTTCCTGATATACGCCGGTACCTCAAGATCATCTCTATCGAAACCGCCGCTTTGTTCTGTTACCGCAGCCGCAACTTCCTTTTCACGACCCGCAACCACCTCCGCTGCAGCCTTTGCTCGCTGTTGATGGAACAGATCAACTACATTCGTATCGTAGTCAAAGACTTCTTTCTGAGAACGACCGAATCCGGTGGCGATGACTGTTACACGCATTTCATCGCCGAGCGATTCATCGATCACCGCACCAAAGATGATTTCGGCGTCATTGCCGGCGGCTTCATAAATAACATTCGTGGCGTCGTTCACCTGAGCGAGTGTCATATCAGTTCCGCCACAAACATTGATCAGGACACCTTTCGCGCCGGAAATGCAAGTGCTCTCCAGAAGCGGTGAATTGATTGCTGCGTTGGCGGCATCGGCTCCGGCAGACTCACCAGTACCATAACCGGAACCCATTAACGCTTCTCCTCTTCCAAGCATGACAGTGCGCACATCAGCGAAATCACAGTTGATTATGCCGGGTACTGTAATGAGATCAGATATGCCGCGAGTGGCATGGAGAAGGGTCTCATCCGCCATCAGGAATGCCTGCGTGAAAGTCGTACCTTTGTCGACTATCTCGATGAGCTTCTGGTTTGGGATAACAATCATCGTATCGACACGGCTCTTTAGTTCATCGATTCCCATCAGCGCCTTATTCATGCGTCTGCGACCCTCGAATGTAAATGGCTTCGTAATGATACCGACCGTGAGTGCGCCCTGTTCGCGGGCAAGTTCGGCTACAATCGGCGCCGCACCTGTGCCGGTACCGCCGCCCATTCCTGCAGTTACGAATACCATGTCAGCGCCCTTGATCGCTTCAGCTACAGCATCTCTGTCTTCCTCGATGGCTTTCCTGCCGACTTCAGGATCTGCGCCTGCGCCGAGACCCTTTGTGCAGCGCTCACCAATCTTGACCCGGTTAGCGGCTTTGGATCCATCGAGAGCCTGCGCATCAGTGTTGATGGCAATGAACTCGACACCCTCCAGCCGCGCATCGATCATACGATTGATCGCATTGTTGCCGGCTCCGCCGACACCGGCGACCTTGATCAACGCCTTGTCTGTGAAGTTGTCATCAAAATTGATCATTGGATCCTCCTATCATATATTGAGAATTGCATTTATTGCGCTTTCACATTTTCGCGCGAGTCTTCCAAAGAAATTCGGATTTTCTATCTCAGCCGACCGTTCTTTGAATCCATACAGCAAGAGTCCCATCGCAACACCGACCCCGTATGGACTGCTGTGACAAGTGTCCTCATCAAAAAGTTTGGGTTTCGCAAGTCGCGCAGGAAGTCCGAATATCCGTTCAGCCAATGATTCCGTGTCTCTTGTGCATGCGCCGCCGCCGGTCAGGACTACATTTTCAATTTGATCAGCGACAGGTGTGTTTGACAGATGACTTTGCGCCATGCGGAAGATCTCTTCCATGCGAGGCTCTATGATGGCTGCAAGAACAGTCCTCGATATTCGACGTTGATAGAATTCTCCAAGATCGGGGAGAGTCAGCTTCTCCTTTGGATCGACACGCGATATCTGAGCCGATCCCTGACAAATTTTCAATTCTTCAGCCGCCTCCATCGGAAGACGCAGACCATAAGCGATGTCAGCAGTGACATTCCTCCCGCCTATGGGAAGAGACTCAGTATGCCACACAGAATCTTCGACATAGAGTGCAAGATCAACCGTTCCCGCACCAATGTCGATCAGGATTGCGCCTGTTCTTTTCTCTTCCTGAGTCAGGACAGCTTCCGAAGCAGCAATCGAGCTGAAGACCATCTCCTGTACATTTGCACCGGCATTTTTCACACAATCGAGCACACTTCCCGCGGCAGCTACTGATGCAGTTACTATGTGTACACCGACCTCGAGCCGTTCACCAGACATGCCAATCGGATCGATGATGCCATCTCTGTCATCCACTGCGAAATGCTGAGGGATCACATGCAGGCGTTCTCTCTGCTCAGGAATACTTACAGCTTTTGCGAGATCAATGGCGCGTTCCATTTCGTCGTTGGTGATCTCGTTGTCAATGACATTGATCGAAATAGCTCCCCTGCTGTTAAGTCCCCTGATATGTTCACCTGTGATGCTGACATAGAGCGGACCTGTCCTGGTTCCGGCGTCATCTTCAGAACGAGAGATAGCGGCAGCTATCTGCACGCTTGCTTTCTCAGGATCGATAATCATGCCGTTTTTCACACCTGATGATGGTACCTCCGACAGACCGAGGAAGGCAAGCTCGTCATCCGGTCCAATCTCTCCGATTGCGCAGCAAATTTTGTGTGAGCCGATGTCCAGCCCGGAAATGATCTTTCGCATCATGTATCCCTCATATCTAAGTCAATCTTTTCGCAACTACTGATCTCCCAAACCTGAGATCTATTTCCGCACCCGATGGGAGATTCCCGTACGCCATTATTGCTCCAAGCCGACGGAGCTTCGATTTGTATTCTCCTCTTCCGACAATCACTCGCGAGTCTGAATATCGCATATACAGGACGGGGCCTTCGGGAGAGGACATATCTATTTCAGAAATCGCACCATACAATCCCGGGAAATCCGATTTTATCGTAATACAGACTCTGAGAGCAACTCTTATATCATCAGACATCATGACAGTATATGGCGTGCTCTTATCGAGTCGAATACCGGTGATGACAAGCAGATCGGAAGCACCGTCACAATCACTGAATGGTATCAGTTCTCCCCTGCTCGACAAGCCATACAAATCTGGCAAAGCAATCAAAGCCGCAGGTTTCTTGCGTTTGCCTTCACATATAACATCACCTGACAAGGTCATCCTGCAACGCACTTCATCAAGTTGCGGGTTCATGGCAAGCAATGCAGCAGAGTATTGAGCCAACGGCTGCTTGAAATAATTCTGTTCACTGGAGTCACTGACGAGTTGATCGAAATCTACTTCAACCTGTGCGTCATCGACAAAGAACACGCGCGCCTGTACCTTCAATAATGGATAGAAATAGACAAATATGCAGAACGCTGAAACGATAAATACCATTCCCGCAATTGATCTTTGCCTGACCTTCGTCATTTCCTGAGCGCCTCCAGTATATCGGGGCAGATGCGATAAATATCACCTGCGCCGATTGTCATCACAATGGAGTTGTCAATTATGTGATCCCTGATAAAATTGGGCACAGTTTGCTTATCATCGATATAGTGGCAATTCTTGTGACCATATTCTCGCGCCGCCGTTACGATCATTTCTGCTGACACTCCCGGCATCGGGTCTTCGCGAGCAGCATAGATGCCGGTCACAATCAACATATCCGACAGCAGTAATGCTTTTGCAAAGTCGCGATAAAAATCTCGCGTCCTCGAATAAAGATGTGGCTGGAAAATCGCAACCAGCGGCCTGCCATATCCGCTTTTCGCGGCCTTGAGGGTCTCCTCAACTTCAGTCGGATGATGCGCGTAGTCATCGACAACCATCACACCCGATTCCTCGCCCTTGATCTCAAAGCGTCTGACAACGCCGCGAAAACCTTCGAGCGCAAGTTCGATTTTCTCCCACGGAATATCAAATTCCACTCCGACAGCTATTGCGGCAAGGGCGTTGCGAATGTTGAACAGACCGGGCATTCTGAGATTCACTTCACCAAGCGTATCGCCGTTGCAGTGCACCGTAAATGTAGAAACGCCCTTGTCAAAAGAGGGATTCGATGCCCTGATGTTCGCCTGCGTAGTAAACCCGAATGTCCTGACAGGCCGTTTCAGGTTTGGAATCAACGACACGACATTCTCATCATCCATGTTGAGAATGATCGTGCCATAGAATGGCACAATGTTTGCGAATTCTATGAAAGCCTCTTTAATGCTGTCGAAATCGCCATAATAATCGAGATGGTCGGCTTCGAGACTCGTTATGACCGCCATCGAATGTGTCAGATTCAGGAATGATCTGTCGTATTCATCCGCTTCGGCAACCATGATATTCCGGCCTCCGGCCTTGACATTCGTGCCGTATTGCTGGACTCTCCCGCCAACGATGACTGTCGGATCAAATCCGCCTGCAGTCAGAACAGCACCGACTATCGATGTCGTAGTCGTCTTGCCATGAGTTCCGCCGATTCCGACTCCATACTTGGCACGCATCAATTCACCGAGCATTTCGGCTCGTCGGATAACAGGAATCATCGATTCCTGAGCGGCGATGACTTCCGGGTTGTCGTCTCTTATCGCTGACGAGATCACTACGGCATGGGCATTACCAACATTCTCGGCTTTGTGTTCGAAGCAAATCGAGATTCCGAGTTCAATCAGGTGGTCTGTCACTTCGCTCGAAGCCATATCGCTGCCCGTGATTTCGAAACCCTCATCATAAAGCATCTCAGCAATGCCCGACATCCCGATTCCTCCGATTCCAACGAAGTGAAGTCTCTTTATCTTTCCAAATCTCATTCTGTCACTTCCGCCAGCAATGCACCGGCGATTATATTCGATGCGCCTGGCCTGAAAAGTTTTCGTGAATTAGCAGCCATTCGGGACAGCTCTTTGTCGTCAGCAAGCAGTTTGAAGACTGTACCAATCGGGTCAGACTCCATGATCTGATTCTCCCTGACAAGAATCGCAGCGCCTTTCTTTTCGACAAGTCTGGCGTTGTATGTCTGATGATTCTCGGCTGCGAACGGATACGGGATCAATATGGCAGGCTTGCCCGCAGCCGCAAGTTCGGCAAGAGTAAGCGCACCCGATCTCGATATCACGATATCCGCGCAGGCATACGCTAAATCCATCCTGTCGATGAATGGCAGCACGATGCCGGCTGAGCCGGACTTTCTGAACTGATTACTACAGTCATCAAAATCAGATTTGCCTGTCTGCCAAATCAACTGGAGATCATTGCGAGAGGCAACTCTGTCCAGATTCTCAATGATCAGATTGTTCAATGCTGTCGCTCCCTGACTGCCACCGAATACAAGCAAAGTTTTTTTGGCCTTATCCAGCCCGAAAGAAACAATGCCCTCATCACGATTGCCTATTTCAAAACCGGGGCGCAACGGATTGCCTGTCTGTACGACTTTGGCGTCGGGATGGAGAAAATCCTCAATCGACTGGTATGCCGCAAACACTGTCTCGGCCTTTCTAGCGAAAAGCCTTGTTGTCAGACCGGGATACGAGTTTTGCTCCTGCAGAAATATCTTGACTCCGGCAATCCTCGCCGCCATCAAAACAGGAACACACGGGAATCCGCCGGTCGAAAGCAGTATGACAGCTTTCGTCTTCTTGAGAAGCACGAATGCCTGATATGTCCCGAGCGCGAGCACGAACGGAATCGCAAGATTCTTCGGGTGCAGGCTGCGCCGAAGCGGCATTGCCTGAACCGCATGGAATTCAAAACCATTCTCAGGAACGATTCTCGCCTCCATGCCGTCGGATGTTCCGATCATGTATATGTGCAAATCACTTTGCATTGTTTTAAGACTCTGCGCGACTGCCAGCGCGGGATAGAGATGTCCTCCCGTTCGACCGCCTGCAATTGCTATGGAATAATCACTCATGTCGTTCAAAGAACAGTGTCTTCCCTTTCTTTCTGCGCGATATGTTCAACAGCATCCCGACAGCCGAAGCCGAGATAAGAAGCGAAGTGCCGCCATAGCTGACGAATGGCAACGGCATACCAGTCGTGGGGATCAGACTGACTGTTACCGCAATGTTTATCAGTGCGCTTACCGTCAGCGCCATCGTAATACCAAATCCAAGGAAAAAACCGAAACGATCCTGTGATCCGACGGCTACACGCAAACCTCGCCAGAATACTACGGCAAACAGTACGAGCAGAATCGTTACCCAGATGAATCCGCCTTCCTCGGCGAAGTTCGCGAATATAAAATCAGTATGTACTTCCGGTACGAAGAAGAGTTTCGCAGAACCCCGTCCGATTCCTTTTCCGAAAAATCCACCGGAACCGATATAAAGAATCGACTGCTTGACCTGATAGGCACCGTTCAGCGGATCTTTAAGCGATTCGACGTATTCCAGAATTCTTCCTTTCTTATATCCAAACAAAAAGACCGTCACATACGACAATGCCGCCAAAGCTGCCGCACCAAATGCGACTTTTCTGAGTCTGAATCCTGCGACGAAAGCCATGCCGACAAGCACTGCCGCGACTACAAGAACAGTACCCAGATCCGGTTCGACTACAATCAGTCCCATTCCAATGATAACAGCAGCCATCACGAGATGAGACTGCCATGCAGGCTGTTTCTTTCGCTGGTCACGTGCGAGATGATGTGCCATCAGGTAGATGACGATATATTTGAATATCTCCGATGGTTGCAGGCTCATGAATCCAAGTACGATCCACCTGCTCGCGTCGTTGATCTTCGGCATCAGTAGCACAATGCCCAGCAAAGCAATCGAAACCGACACCGCCGCCCAGATAATTTTGCGGAACCAGTCGTACGGCACGGCTGCAAAAATGAGCATGGCAAGCAAAGAGAGGCCGGAGAATGTCAGTTGTCTCATAAAGAAATGTGTATGCTCACCGGCGAATTTCTGGTCGGCGAGAAACACTGACGACGAATAGACTTCGACAATCCCGACTGTCATAAGAAGCAGAACGGCGGTATACAGTACCAGATCGACGCCATGTCGCCTTTTCCGTTTCACTGCAACTCCTTCCTGAGTTTGTCCACAGCCTCTTTGAAAACCCGCCCCCGATGTTCAAAATCATCGAACATGTCAAATGAAGCGCATGCGGGAGAGAGAAGCACGGTTGCATCCGGCTGTGCGAGTCTGTAGCCTGTGCGTACTGCTTCTGCCATATTGCCAACCTTGTAGACCGAGGCAGCCTCACCGAG
>JAJRZO010000265.1 GCA_024275215.1 Candidatus Zixiibacteriota bacterium
ATGAATCGATACTCAGGCCGCTTCCGGACTGAAGATAGAGGTCGTGATTTGTGTGAACTCTGCCACCGAGAGTCATCGACGGCCCAGGCGCTATCTCAAGATCCTCTTCATAAAAAACAGCAAACTGAAACAATGGTACAAGATCAGCTTCGACAATCTGCTGCAGTGACGCTTTCGCTTCTGTGCCGCCTGAAGTCGCTGTAGCTGTGATCTCGTACTGAGTGGCGAGTGCATACAACCCTTTATATGCACCGTTGAGAAGATTCTTCTGTGTGGCAGGTCCAAGAGGCTGAGTCTGGTAATTGACAGTGTAATTTCCAAGAGTAAGGGTGCCGGAGGGGAGAGGGTTGGGAGGAGATGCAGTCGATTTGTATGATGCCTCAATCTCAGCCGATGCCTTCTCCAACGCAGCTTCCGCAGCGTAGAAAGAATTCATGTAGTTGTATTCATTTCCGGCGATATCGACTTCCATGCTGGTTGTCATCACCGAGTTGATGCCAATCAGCGTTAGCATGAGAAGCAACGCCAGAAACAGCATCATTGTAAAACCGTTTTGCGATCCGAGTTTATTCATCGAACACCTCACCATCATCAGAATGCCAAATTTCTTACCTGCACGCTTGTGGTAAGCGTGTCGTATCGATAATCTTACGCCATAAGATCTTTCTTTTTCGTTCGGGCTACGAGATCAATGTTGACTTGCCGTACATATCGAGACATGTAAATCGTATCAAGCACAGAGCCGTCAGCCATAACATATTTGAATTGTATGTCTGAAATGTTGTCGGCATAGATTTCAGGTGTACGATCAAATTCCTGTTTCATCAGTCTCGGATGGAGCGTGTCAGACCAGTTATCGACAAAATACCTGTATAAATCGAAAGTGAAGATCATGCTTCCGGCCGGATATGCTTTTGATAATGGCATCGTATTGTGCTGAAGATGTCCGGCAGCTTCCTGTACCTCAGTTATGACAAAGAACTCCCCGCTTTCATCAGAAGGATCATAGATATATGCCCATTGACCATCCTCGTAACATGAAAGATCGCTCCCAACGCATTTGATCTCTGCAGATGGCTGTGGCATGGCTGATGAAACTGTTGATGAGCATTGTGGCTCGTGCAGATAGACCAGTGTTATCGAGTCGGGAACTGAAGGATCCACATTCTCAGATGAAATAATGGCTTCCATTCCCGGAAAAGTACCATAACCCGCCATCCTGCATTTCGCCGCGATCTCATCGACTCCGGCGCGACCATTCTGTTGCTGATCGCTAAGATTCTCCTGCATCAGCCAATTCTTGTGCTGACTTACATAAAGCTCAACAGCCGCCGCTGTAGAGATCACTCCGATAATCGAAGCAATCAGCAACTCGATCAAAGTTACTCCGGCGTTTTTTCTTATTCGACTAAGCATCACAATTCCTCCGGTAGCATCAGTTCGGCTGTATCATTGTATAGGTCGTACATGCAAAAATGCGGCTCTCTGCGTCCTGCCACTGGACAGCAACCTGAACATCATACAAGTTTGTAGTGCTGGAATTGGTGACCTGCCATGTACGTGTAAAACCATCGACAACATCATTGCCTGATGCGAGATTCGAGGCAGGAGTATTTTTGAGTTGCTCGATTTTCTCACGTATCAGCTGAGCGGAGATCGTTGTCTTTTCAGACCAGCTATTGCTTTCCAGCGACACAACCATCATCGACATCAGAAGCAACAAACCGAGAGTGAATATGAGCAAGCCGACCATAACCTCAAGGAGGCTGAATCCGTCGCGCTTTGATAGCTTCCGATTAATCTTCTTTAGTATCTTCATATAGCAACCTCATGGATGATATTCTGTCCACGATTCATTGCAAAACAGGTACCATCGCCATCTTAAATCATGAACAGCCGCCTAATGCTGTGTCGTGCAGGAGAATAAGGCTCCAACACGATTCAGGGCGGCAGATTATATCTGTCTCAAAGCAGTTTGGTTATTGGATTGATCCCATATTTGCAGGATTTCGGCTGAGTTCAGGAAGAATCAATTCAATGCCATAAGGGAGGGATACTGACGCTATGTCCTATAATATGTATTACGTAAACCTGAAAGGTCGTTCACAACAATTATTAACCTGCATTGTAATGGTCGCTTCTTTCATATTAAAGACTGCCGGATTTTACTTTACAACAAAATTGACAAGTTTCCCCGGTACGACTATCTCTTTGATGATTTTCTTGTTATCAAGAAACTTAGAAGCCTTTTCCGAAGCCTTCGCCTGAGCTATAAGATCATTTTTCTGAATCCTGGCTGAAACATTAATGTTGTCGCGGACTTTGCCGTTGACCTGCACAACAATCGTAATTAGATCGGCTGTGACAGCTTCAGGATCGTACTCAGGCCATTTTGAGCGGAAAATTGTGTTGTTATGACCGAACATCTCCCAAAGCTCTTCAGAAAGGTGTGGAGTCATTGGAGCCATCAACTGAGTAAGTTTTTCAAGGCAGAACTGATAAAACTCAGGTTGATCCGACGGTTTCAGCGATGCAAAATCATTCAGGAACTCCATTACTGCCGCTATACAAGTGTTAAACTGAAGTTTATCAATATCTTCAGTGACTTTTCTGATCGTCTGGTTCAGCTTGATATAAATATCCCATGCATTGTCGCCAATCTCTTGTCGCGAATAGCGTTTGTCAAGTTGCGCCTTGTCAGGCTGTTTAGGGGATTCCTCAACAAGCCGGAAAAGCTTAGCCGCGAACCTCTCAACTCCTACTATACCTTCCTCAGACCAAAGAACATCTTTGCCTGATGGCGCTGCAAAATACATGGCGAGTCGTGAAACATCGACGCCTTTCCGCTCGATTATCTCCATCGGTTCGATAATAATTCCATGACTTTTTGACAGTGGTCTCCCCTTGCTGTCCGCCACCATACCATGATTTACAAGCCTTACAACCGGTTCATCTATATTGAGATAGCCTATATCTTTCAAGAACTTCGTGAAGAAGCGGAAGTAAAGCAAATGTCCGGTAGCATGCTCGTATGTCCCGCCAATATATATGTCAACCGGCAACCATCTGGCAGCCTTTATCGGATCGAATGGCTCTTTGTCGTTCGTTACATCAGTATACCTGAACAGATACCATGACGAGCATACAAATGTATCCATCGTGTCCGCATCACGTTTTGCCGGTTTACCACAGTTCGGACATGTAGTGTTGATATACTCAGGAACATCCTCAAGCGGAGAACGCCCTTTTGCGATGTAGTTCTCGACTTCCGGCAGCAGGACAGGCAGATTCTCGATCTTTTCAGCGACAATTCCGCAAGATTCGCAATAGACAATCGGTATAGGGCAACCCCAGTAACGTTGACGAGATATGAGCCAGTCCCTCAACTTATAGTTTATCTCAGCGCCGCCAATACCTTGTTGTTCCGCATATTTCGTGACAGCATCGATTGCCGCACTCCCCTCTTGCCCGTCAAAATGCCCCGAATTGACCATAACGCCATATTCTGTATAGGCGGCCTCCAAATCTTCGGATTTCAAAGTCGAGTCTTTCGGATGGATCACGACCTTGATCGGAATATTGTATTTCATGGCGAATTCAAAATCCCTCTGGTCATGGGCCGGAACGGCCATGACCGCCCCGGTACCGTATGAGGCCAGTACATAGTCAGCAATCCATAGCTGGATTTTCTCACCGGAAAACGGGTTGACTGCGTAGCATCCGGTGAACACGCCGTCTTTGTCTGAAGTGTCAGTAATACGGTCAATCTCTGACTTCTGCAGAGATTTTTCGATATAATCATCAACTAAAGCTTTCATCTCTTCGGGAATTGGTAAACGCTCGACGATTTCAGCTTCAGGAGCAATCGCCATGAATGTCACGCCATAGACAGTGTCAGGTCGAGTTGTAAAGATCGGGAGCTTCTCCCCTGTCTCTGCGACAGTAAAATCTATCCTGCAGCCGGTAGATTTACCGATCCAATTGCGTTGCATCGTCCCGACACTGCTGATCCAGCCGGGGACATGATCGAGACCTTCGAGCAATCTTTCTGCATAATCTGTTATTTTGAAAAACCATTGCTCGAGCTTTCGCTTTGTGACCTGGCTGTCACAACGAAGGCACTTCCCTTCGGCATCTACCTGTTCATTAGCGAGAACAGTATTACACTGTTCGCACCAGTTAACTGATGCCTTTTTGCGATAAGCAAGTCCCTTCTCGAAAAGTTTCACGAACATCCATTGTGTCCACTTATAATAATCAGGCAGACATGATGTCACCTCACGGCTCCAGTCGAATGAAATACCGACTTTTCTGAGGGTGTCCCTCGACAGCCTGATATTACTCAGTGTCCAGTCTTTCGGATGCAATTTATGCTTAATTGCAGCGTTCTCTGCCGGTAATCCAAAGGCATCCCAACCAAACGGGTGTAGAACATCATATCCCTGCATCATTTTCCAGCGGGCAATTGCGTCGCCGACTATATAATTTCGGAAATGCCCCATGTGTATGTCGCCTGACGGATATGCGAACATGACAAGTACATAGTATGGATTTTTCGGGTCGTCCAGAGCTTTGAACAGCTCCATCTCACCCCAGCGTTTCTGCCACTTTGATTCGATATCTGCGAACGGGTATCCACCCGATGTTCGATCGGTCCCTGTCTCTGAATGATCCATATTCTTTCTAAACCTTATGAATACTCCTCGTAACGCTTCAATTCAAAGGTACGATTATAGCTGCGTTTAAGTGTTTTGGCAACCAGAAACTGTCACATGTCGTGTGCGGCACATGTCCACATGTATCGAACTAAATGTTACCGTAGCCAGAATCGACAGATGTGGACATCTGCCGAGCACAAATCTTGTTTACGAAAGTAAGTGTCGTCATTCCCGCGAAGGCGGGAATCTATAGTCTGCCGAGCACAAGGTTCGATGTCAGGTTTCTTGCAGGCTTCGTCCGCTGCGGAACGCCGACCTACTCAGAAA
>JAJRZO010000015.1 GCA_024275215.1 Candidatus Zixiibacteriota bacterium
AAGCGACTTCTTACGATCACCTGCTATTCCACACCTCATTATGCGTATACAAAGGGCAAATATATTCGGAGAGTTTGTCATGCCGGACTTGATTCGGCAGCCAGTTCAGAATTCAAAGACTGGGCACCGGCTTTCAAGTGCTCGCAGGGGCTGTGCCTCTGCAGATGCTGTGTTGTAACTGTCTGCAATGCAATATGCTGAGCACACAGCAGCACAGCTACTGTCTGCACTTTTGAGGCGGATCAAGACATGACACAACAAATGATAAAAATTCGCAGCAAGCCCGAAAGCGGGAACCCATTGAATGCGTTATTGTTAAACAGGCTCCCACGACAGAGTCGGGCACCTGTCTGAGTTCAATAGCGCTTTTGAGACAACCTTCCGACACATGCAAATGTACTTCGCAGGAGTGAGGACACTCCTGCGCTACTTTTATGAAATATACCATAATCAGGATATCTCATGGAGTATTCTTGTTGATTCTTGTGCCGACATTTATTATTGGGGAGTTTTCGAGTTCACGAGCTGAAGAAGGAGATGAAGCGTGGCACTCACAAAAGATGACATTCTCAAACAAATCAAGAAAAACGGCGTCAAGTACATACGGCTATGGTTTACCGATATTCTCGGGCAACTAAAGGGTATGTCGATCACCCTGAGTGAGATCGAGAATGTGCTTGATAGCGGTCAGGGATTTGACGGATCGTCTATCGAGGGATTTGTGCGGATTGAAGAATCCGATCTGATGGCATGGCCTGACCTTGACACATTCCGGATCTTCCCATGGGATATGGGCGGCGAGAAAGTCGCAATGATGTTCTGCGACATCAAGAATCCCGATGGCACTCCATACGATGGCGATCCGCGATATTGCCTGCGGAAAAATCTCGAAAAGGCAACGAAACTCGGATTGACATTCTATGTTGGTCCTGAGCTTGAGTATTTCTACTTCAGGGATAACAAGAACCCTGATGGAATGGACACAGGGGGGTATTTAGATTACTCGACTGTTGATGATGGTGTCCGGCTCAGGAAGAAAACAGTCAAATTCCTCGAGCAGATCGGTGTACCTGTCGAATGTTCGCATCATGAGGTGGCACACAGCCAGCACGAGATTGATCTGCAGTATCAGGATGCGCTCAGGATGGCGGATTATGTGCAGATATACCGCCTGATTGTAAAAGAAGTCGCGCAACATGATGGTTGCTATGCGACATTCATGCCTAAGCCGATCTTTGGTCAGAACGGCAATGGCATGCATGTTCATCAATCGCTGTTCAAAGGTGACAAGAACATTTTCTTTGCGCCGGGTAACGACTACAATCTTTCGGATGATGCAAAGTACTACATTGCCGGGTTACTTCGTCATGTAAAAGAATTCGCCCTTGTGACAAATCAGTGGGTTAATTCATATAAACGTCTGGTGCCCGGATACGAAGCTCCATGCTACATTTCATGGGGCAGGCGAAACAGGTCATCGCTGATACGAGTGCCGATGTATCGGGTTGGCAAGGAAAAAGCGACTCGCATCGAATTGAGAAGCCCTGATCCTGCGTGTAATCCATATCTCGCTTTCTCTGTGATGCTGGCTTCAGGTTTGAAGGGTATGCGTGAGAAGTATGAGCTTTCCGATCCGGTGGAAGAGAACATTTTCCGTATGACCGCTGAAGAAAAAGAGTCGCTCAATATTAATGTGTTGCCGAAGAACCTTCTCGATGCTATCTGGTCAGCGGAAGAATCTGAATTGATGAAAGAAGCGCTCGGCGACCACATATTCTCATCCCTGATCGCCAACAAGAAAGTTGAATGGGATGATTACAGAACGCATGTTTCGCGGTACGAGCTTGACAAGTATTTGCCCATGCTGTAACATCCTTGAATGCGGCTTGAAGAGCTTTCTGCAC
>JAJRZO010000266.1 GCA_024275215.1 Candidatus Zixiibacteriota bacterium
CCTGCTTCTACCATATTGACATAGAGGTCATCGAAAATCTTCTTGTGTTTCCTCAATGCCTCGGACAGAGTCGTACCCGACTGCACCGATTCCTTGATTTGCGACACAATCTTGCGAAATTCAGGGGCCTCCATCTGCTCCGCGAGGATTTCGAGACACTGCACCATCGGCAGTCCCGCACCGATCATTGTCGCGAACTGTCTTGTAAAGCGCGAGATGTGTACTTTCTTGATGCCGGTTCCGATTTTGATATTGATATCGGATGGCTTCTTGCTGATAGAGCTGACAAGGATGCGATTGCTCCTCAGCATCTTTTCCAGCTCATTTCGATTCCGGGCTTTTATCTGCCCCTGAACCGCCGACCCGCTGGCCGATTTACCTTTGTATTCAAATACGGGCAAGGTAACCTCCTTGCTATTGTGTGCGACCTGCTACACAGCTACAGTCGACGTCTTACGTGATATAATCTCGTTAAGCTCAGTCTGGTTAGAGCTCCTCGATAAAGCATCCCCAATCGTGATCTTCCGCGCCAGATAAAGCTCAGCGAGAGAGTCATTCATTGTTTTCATTCCATATTTCTGTCCCGACTGAATCATACTGTATATCTGATGAACCTTGTCATCTCTGATGATCGCGCGAATCGCAGGAGTTGCAATTAGTATCTCGTTCGCAAGGACTCTTCCGCCGCCGATTTTGGGAATCAACTGCTGAACGACAATTGCCTGAATCACGAACGAGAGAGTGACTCTCACCTGATCCTGCTGATTATTCGGGAAAACATCAATAATCCTGTTGATCGTTTCCGCTGTTGAGTTGGTGTGAAGCGTGGCGAACGCAAGATGGCCTGTCTCGGAAATCTTGATCGCGGATTCAATTGTCTCAAGGTCACGCATCTCACCGATGAGAACAACATCAGGATCTTCTCTCAGTGCATATTTCAATGCACTGCTAAACGACTTTGTGTCGGCGAAAACCTCCCGCTGATTGACAACACTGTTCTGGTGGCGATGGAGATACTCGATAGGATCCTCGACCGTCAGTATATGCTCATGCCGTTCGCGATTGATTTTATCGATCAAAGCGGCAAGAGTTGTCGATTTACCACTTCCCGTCGGGCCGCATACAAGTACAAGGCCGCGTGGAAGCTTTGCGAACTCTTCGATAGTCTTTGACACTCCAAGCTCTGCAAAACTCCTGATCTTGTATGGTATCTGACGAAGGGCGACAGCGACATTTCCCCTCTGGACAAAAATATTGCAGCGGAAACGGGACAAATTCTCGATACCAAAGGAGAGATCAAGTTCGCTGCTTTCCTCGAATTTCAGCCGCTGCTTTTCGTTCATCATCGAGTAGGCCAGCTTCTTGGTCATTTCCGGAGTCAGAATATCCATGTCAAGCCTGACTAATCCCCCATCGATTCTCAGTACCGGCGGTACTCCAACTGTCAGGTGCAAATCAGAGGCGTTCTTCTTGATCATTATCTCAAGTAATTCACGAAGCGAAACAATTATTTATCCTCTCCATTTACTATTGTTTTCCGTTATCCGATTTGCCGTCATTCGCCGATGACGCCAGCACTTCTGCGATCGTTGTCAGACCTTTCCTGAGTTTCTGGAGTGCTGCCTGCCTGAGAGTAAACATCCCTTCCGCGCAGGCCTGTTTGCGAATCTCCGGCACAGAAGCTCCATCGAGAATCATTCTTTCTATATTGGATGATATTGTCATAACCTCGAAAATACCGCTTCTGCCAATGTATCCCGTATCACTGCATTCTTTGCAGCCACGTGATTCATAGACTTCAAACCCCTCGATTTCATTCTCCGGCACACCCAGCCTGATAAGCTGTTCGGGATCAATATCCACTTTCCGTTTGCACTTCTGGCAAACCAGCCTAATCATACGCTGAGCCATTACAAGCTTGGTGGAGGATGCCACAAGGAACGGCGGAATACCCATGTCGATCAGACGACTGATTGTCGATGGGGCATCATTAGTATGAATTGTAGAAAAAACAAGATGGCCGGTCAATGCGGCACGAATCGCAATCTCCGCGGTTTCGGTATCTCGAATCTCACCGACCATGATGATATCCGGATCCTGTCTGAGAAATGACCTCAGTGCTGCTGCAAATGTCAGGCCTATGCTCGATCGCACCGCCACCTGATTGATACCATCGAAATTGAACTCGACCGGATCCTCTGCAGTCATGATATTGACATCAACAGTGTTGAGTTGTTTGAGCGCAGAATAAAGCGTCGTCGTCTTACCTGATCCGGTTGGCCCTGTTACGAGTATGATGCCGAATGGCAGGCGAATGGTCCTTTTGAACGCCTCAAGCGAACGTTCCTCGAATCCAAGCCGTGTCATATCGACCATCAGCGACTTGGAATCGAGAATACGCATAACAACTTTCTCACCGAAAATTGTCGGCAACACCGAAACACGCAGATCGACAGTTCTGTCGCTGATTTTGAC
>JAJRZO010000267.1 GCA_024275215.1 Candidatus Zixiibacteriota bacterium
CAGATTCATTTTCATTTCGGCCGAAAGACTCGGGTCGGGAATGTTGTCAAGAATGATTTTCAGAGATAACGGCTCACCGGCAAGTTCAGCCTTACCCGAATAGAACGTCAGGTTCTTCTGCGTAAATACAAGCTCCGCAAGATCCATTTCAAGCTTGCCCTTGAACTGCTCATGCGCGATCTTGATATCCTTCATCGTCAGCTTGCCCTCAAGATTAGCGGTACGAGTCAGTCTTGCGGGTCCGACATACTTTCCTGCGAGATGTACTTTGCCTGATCCGGTCATCTCCGAGACCATCGGAACGAGTTCAGGAGGAACGGCATCGATAATCTTCTGCATCTTGAGTTCGTCGGTCCTGAATGTGAAATCAAGCATCGGTTCAGACATCAGAGATGTCACACGCCCCTCGATCCTGCCCTGAAGATCATTCAGGACAAATCTCAACTCCTCGACACGCAAACTGTCGCCAACGGTATAGTACAAAGCATCATGTACGATCAGCAACTTCATATCGGGAAGCTCGTAGTTCTTATCATTACCGGAGTATTCCACATTTGCAACCGACACCCTGCCTTCCGAGCGAAGAATCGTCGGGTCGCTCAAAGGCAACAAACGGCTTTCAAGTTCGATACCTGAGAAACTGAGCGAATATCCGGAGGAATCATCATCATAATGCACCACCGATTCTGTGATCAGAAGGTCATTGAATGTAAACGGAATTGCGGCGACAGCCTTCTCCGGCGCGACTCTCGTCACCCCATCGCCTGTCGAGGGACCGATATCCTCGATATTCAACAGTCCGGCGCGGTTACGTTCGAGGTTTACTGTCAATCCTTCCAGTGAGATATGAGTGATTTCGATTCGCCTGGAAAAAAGCGGCCAGAATTTCACACCAACATCGAGGTTGTCAAGTTTGAGCAGATTAGCTTTGGCAAATCCCTCAGAATTCTTCACATCAAGATCGGAAAGCCTGAGACCGATCCCACCCCAAAACTTGACAGACACATCCCCTACGCTCACCGAACGGTTGAGCGCTTCCTCGACTCTGGAAACGACAAGCTCAACGATTTTGTCTTTCGGCAACAGCACAAGTACTGCCGCATACGCGACGAGAATCAGGACTAACGAGATTGCGACAATCCAGAGAAGAACTTTGAATCCTCTGCCAGCAGCCATATTAACCTTCCATACACATTACGGGAAACGCCATACTATGGCACGGATAATTCAATCTAAATATCCATTGTGTCACCGACAGCCATAACAACACATTCCGCACCCTTGACCTTCTTCCTGAACTCATCGACATCGACTTTGATCAAGTCGAATGTATTGTAGTGCATAGGCACTACTTTCCCAGGGTGGATGAATTCGACAGCCCTCACTGCGTCATCGATACCCATAGTGAAATTATCACCTATCGGGAGAAGCGCCAGATCAATGCCTTCCTCGCCAATAAGTTTCATATCCATGAAAAGACCTGTGTCACCTGCATGATAAATCTTTTTGCCTTCGATTTCGAGAATAAACCCGCATGGATTGCCGCCGATATCTATTCCGTTTTCCCCGGATGAAAAACCGTGATGCGCGATAGTCAGTTTCACCTTCCCGAACGGAAACTTCCAACTACCACCAATGTGCATGTTGTGCGCTTTTACATTCTTGCCCTGACAGAACACGCATATTTCATTCGGACCGATAACCGCAGCATCATTGTTCTTAGCGATCTCAATCGTATCGCCGAAATGATCCCCGTGGCCGTGAGTGACAAGAATATAGTCAGCTTTGATATCGGAAGCCTTCGCCCCCGCTAACGGATTGCCGGTCAGAAACGGATCGATTATAAGATCGGTGCCGTTAGTTTCAATAGTAAAACATGAATGACCGAGATATTTGAGTTTTGCCATAATATCCTCCATGCTGATTCGTTCTATTGTACTGACGTGCGAGATGAGGTTCCCGGTGCGTCATTTAGACATAAGCTTCGGAATGCACGAGATGTCAACCAAAATCCGGCGGTTACTATCCGACAGAAAGAACTATGCCGCCCGCAAGGACAAATTCCTGATCATAAAATACCGCCGACTGTCCCGGAGTGATTGCTTTCAGAGGCGCAAATAGTTCTACCTTGCAGGTCTCCTTTTCGCCCGGAATAAGCTTGCATGGAACAGGTTTCGCAGTCGATCTGATCTTGACATCACATTCAATCGGCGCAGATGGCCGTGGGATCGTCACCCAGTTGACTTCATCAACCGTGAAACTCGTTGACTTGACGCCCGCTTCCTGGGCTATGTAGACTATATTATTCTGGACATCGATAGATTTGACATACGCCGGATAACCGAGCGCAATACCGAGCTTTTTCCGCTGCCCGATGGTATACATCGCGATACCCTGATGCTGACCGACGACATTACCCTTTTCGTCAATGAAATCTCCCGGTTCATTCGATCCCCCGGCGACCTCGACCATAAAGCGGCGGTAGTTGTCATCCGGGATGAAACAAATCTCACGAGATTCGGGAGAATCAGCGTTTTTCAAACCGTACTGTTTCGCAAGCTCGCGAGTTCGCCTTTTGGTGATTTGTCCCAATGGAAAGATAGTCTGTTTGAGAGCCTTCTGTCGCAATCCCCACAGGAAATATGATTGATCTCTCTTGTCATCCAATCCCATGCGAAGGGCATAACGATTGTACTTGTTATTGAATTCGAGTCGCGCATAGTGTCCCGTCGCAAGATACTCCGCTCCCATGCTCGCAGTCTTCTCAAGCAGGCTGCTCCACTTGATTCTCATGTTACACCTCACGCACGGATTGGGTGTCCTGCCTGCCATATACTCATTGATGAAATCCGAGATCACGAATTCCTTAAAATCCTCAGACAAGTTTATCACATGGTGCGGAATATCGAATTCATCACAAATTCTGCGTGCTGTATTAATTAGTTCGAGAGAACAGCATTTCGAATCGGAAAGTTGCGGCAGTCCGACATCATCATAGTTCCAGAGTTTCATCGTAACGCCGAACACTTCGAATCCCTGGTATTTCAGCATCACTGCGGCCAGCGATGAATCGACACCGCCTGACATCGCCACCGCAACTATTCTCTTTCTCAGCGTCATTAAGCCCTGCTTCCTTGTAATTTTTTGTCAATCTGCGTAAAACGGGGACATGCTCCGCAGACGATCCACGACTTCCTTGACAACCATTGCCGTATATTCAACATGATCCAGCGTATTCGACCGTCCGAACGAAAACCTGACCGAACTCTGGGCTATCTCCGGAGGAACCCCCATCGCCAAAAGCACATGCGAAGGCTCTGTCGATCCCGATGTGCACGCTGACCCTGATGATGCTCCTATCCCTTTCATGTCGAGATTCAAGATCAATGCTTCGCCTTCCGCGCCCTTGAAACAGAAATTCACGGTGCTTTTGACACGTTCTGTCGGATGCCCGTTAAATTTCACATCCGCAATCGACTCCTCGATCTTCATACGAAATGTTTCCGCAAGTGTTCCGACCCGATTCAGCATTTCATCCATTTCGGATATGGCGATCTCCATCGCCTTCGCGTATCCGACAATACCGGCAACATT
Organism: Candidatus Zixiibacteriota bacterium; assembly: GCA_024275215.1. Taxonomy (GTDB): domain Bacteria; phylum Zixibacteria; class MSB-5A5; order JAABVY01; family JAHJOQ01; genus JAJRZO01. The sequence continues at coordinate 3,595 of JAJRZO010000267.1, forward strand.
GACAGTGCCTGACCTGAGGCCATTCTCATGATGGCCGCCGGTCTGCCACGGCATCAGATGCGCGCCAGAGCGAACGAAGATCATCCCGACACCCTTCGGACCATAGACCTTGTGCGCGGATGTTGACATCATCGTTACATTAGTCTTTGTCAGATCGACAGGTATCCGTCCAGCCACCTGCACAGCGTCAGTGTGGAAATAAACGCCCTTGTCGATGCAAATCTCAGCGATTTCATCGACCGGTTGAATCGTGCCGACTTCGTTATTGACATACATGATCGAGACGAGTGTCGTATCATCGCGTATCGCGTTTTTGACATCGTCCGGGCTGACCATGCCATACTCATCGACCGGCAGATATGTCACATCGAAACCTTCGCGTTCGAGAAATTCGCAGCTTTCGAGAATCGCAGGATGTTCGATTTTGCTCGTGATAATATGCCTGCCTTTTTCACGCATGGCGAACGCAGTCCCTTTGACCGCGAGATTGTCGGATTCAGTTCCCCCTGATGTAAAGTAGATTTCATCGGGACGGCAATTCAGGAATGATGCAATTTTGTCGCGTGATTCTTCGAGTCCGCGACGGGCTTCGCGCCCGAACAGGTGCAGACTCGAACTATTGCCCCAGAATTCATTCATATAGGGCAGCATTGCCTCGACCACACGCGTGTCGGTCGGTGTTGTGCTGTTATGATCGAGATATATCTTTTCCAATCAATCCTCCGTGGCTGTTTTTCATTTGCCAGTTGTCGATCAAATCCTGTAGCGATGTCGAATCGAGCCTGTTGTTGATTTCATTCTCCAGCTCTCTCCAGAACATCGTCGAGACACAAAGCGTTCCGTGTTCACATTCGCCGCGACAATTATCATCCTGACATCCTGTAAATATCTGAGGTCCATCGAGTGTTCGGGTGATCTCACCGATAGTGATATTCGCCGCTTTTCGACTGAGAGTA
>JAJRZO010000268.1 GCA_024275215.1 Candidatus Zixiibacteriota bacterium
CGTTGAACAAATGAACGAGAAAGCGCGATCTCTGGGACTGTTCAAAACTGAATTTTTCGAGCCGACCGGACTGGATGCTCGTAATGTGTCAACTGCGATGGAATGTGCGAGGATGTTGAACGCAGCGCTGGGTTATAAGCTGATTGCCAATGCCGCCACGACTCCACGCTACTCGTATCGATCGACAAATCACAAAAGACTTCGCAATATCGTAAATACAAACAGATTGCTTTCATCGAAATGGAAAGTGAAGGGGGGCAAGACCGGCTACATACAGAAATCCGGGTATTGCTTTACTACTCGCCTTCTTGATGGAAAAAGCCACGACATTACAATTGTTGTGCTTGGTGCGCCATGGTCCGGTACGAGATTCAGTGTGGCGCGATCCATAGCGAACTGGGCTTTCAGGAATATCGACCGTCTGGATGAGGAGAATCGTCATGCGTCAGCAGAAGAAACGGGAAAGACTGCCGATTGAAGAGTTGCAGTTCAGTGTCGACGCTGTAGGCACTATAGTTAACACAGATATTCCAAAGCTAAAGACCGCCCTGGCTGAACTCAATCAGAAAGTCGACAAGCTGACAACGAACCTCTCAAGGCAGGTTCTTGAGCTTAAGGATCAATCATCAAGCTCAAAGGACATCGATGCCAAACTGGATGTTTTGCTCGGAAAGATAGACCTGCTCGAGAAGAGACTTTCGGAACTTGCGTCCTCGCTGGCCGTTACCTGATATTATCTTTATGCAGCCCCGTTTTACTGACTAAAAACATATTGACATCAACCGATCATTAGATTAAATATGGAAACCATTTGGCGCCCTAGCTCAGTTGGTAGAGCAACGGACTGAAAATCCGTGTGTCCCCAGTTCGATTCTGGGGGGCGCCATTTTGAATTTACGACGATCTGACCCTTGAAATCGGGATAAACAAGGCTGTTGCTGTCTTAGCTCACGCCTAATGTTGTTGACAATTCGCTCTTTACGAATATACTTATGCAAACACATTGTCGGTGAGTTGCTGGTACGGTAATCCAGGCGACTTGTTGTTTCGTTAAGCCGTACATACAGGAGAAGGTGATGGCAGGGGAAAAAGCTGAAGATATAATGATTCCTCTTGAAGATTATCCGCACATTCCATATTGGTTTACTTTGCGCCAGGCTGTGGTTGAGATGGAAAAATCTGTGATCGATTTCGATGGAAGAAGATCATTACCCATGGCGCTGCTCGTTTTTGACGAAAAATATGATCTTGTAGGGATTGTCAGGCGTCGCGATATCCTGAGAGGACTTGAGCCAAAATTTCTGCGAACGATGTCCATTCCGAATCGCAGACAGATGTTTGACATTGAAGCGGATCCCGATCTTGTAGACCTTTCTTCAGGCAAAGTCGGACAGGAAATGCGGGAGCGTGCCAATCAGCCTGTCTCCGAAGTAATGCAGTCAATTGCGTGCTCTGTTGACTGCGAAGATCACATAGCCAAGATCATCTACAGGATGCTGACACATGATCTCAATCTGCTTCCGGTGCTGAAAGGCGAGGAAGTTGTCGGAGTGGTGCGAAGTGTCGATGTGTTCCGTGAAATCGCCGAGCATCTGCTCTGAGAATCCCCAATGCTTATCGGAGATTCTTAATATATGAGATTGGGCAACAAGGGAAACATGGATCATGCAGGGCAAAGCCTGCCCCCCATGCCTCCCGATATTCATGTTGCTCCTACCGGCAAGGGAATCGATAAGAAAAGACTTGCCTGTATCTTACTCGGTTTCGCTCTCTTTGGCATTGTCTATTTTTCCCCTGCATGGCCTTCCGTATTTGATCCGTCAGGAAAGGAATTCGTACTTACTCATGAAGCAAAAGCTGCACTTGGGCTTTTCCTGCTCGCGGCAGTCTGGTGGGTGTTTGAGGTTATCCCGATAGGGGTAACCAGCATTGCTATCGGCACTGCACAGGCGCTTCTTTTGATTAGACCAGTTGAAGTTGCATTTGGCAATTTCATGGCGCCTTCTGTCTGGTTTATTATCGGATCGGTGGTAATCGGTATGGCATTCACGAGAACTGGACTGACAAGGCGAATGGCGTATGGGATGCTTTCGATAGTAGGAGATCGAACATCGATGATATATCTCGGAAGCTTTGTCATGACTGCGGCAATGACACTCATCATGGCCCATACTGCGGTTGCTGCTGCCATATTCCCGCTTCTGATGGCTATCTATGCGCTGTATGAAGATGATCACAAACCGACAAGGTTCGGTAAGGGACTTTTCATGGGAATGGCTTTTGTCGCCGGTGCCGGTAGTATAATCACTCTTCTCGGAGCCGCTCGCGGAGCAATCGCCATCGAGTTTTTCCTGAAGGCGACTGGTCGTGAGATAACTTTCTTTGAACTATCGTACTACATGCTTCCAGTAGGCGCGTTGATGGTATTCCTGTTGTGGGGATTTTTCATGATCTTCTTCAAGCCCGAAAGAAAGAGGATATCCGGTCTGAAAGAAAGAGTCCGTACTCTCAAGAGCCATCTTGGTCCAACCCGGAAAACTGAGATACTGACATTAGTTATAGTAGCAGTAACGATTATTGCCATCAGTTTGAAATCGTTCGTGGAACCATTGAAAGTCCTTGACAAGAGTGGCATTATGTTGCTGTCGACTCTGGCGTTTTTTCTGTTCAGAATTCTGAGCCTTAAGGATCTCGAAGAGATCCCGTGGAATATCGTTCTCCTCTTCGGCGGAGCGATGAGTATCGGATATTGCCTTTATGATACGGGCGCGGCTGCCTGGCTGGCCATTTCCTGGCTTGGGATGCTTCACAATGCCGGCTGGTTCCTGTTCGTAATCGGGATTGCTTTGTTCGTAATGATAATGACGAATCTCATAATGAATGTTGCTGCGATTGCAATAACATTGCCTGTGGCGCTTGTGATAGCTCCATATCTCGGAGTTGCACCGGAGGTAGTATTGTTTGCGTCACTCGTCACCGCTGGAATGCCTTTCCTGTTTCTTGTAGGTGCTGCGCCGAACGCGATAGCATACGAGAGCAGGCAATTTACCACGGGGGAGTTCTTTCTTGCCGGAATACCTGCAAGCATCATGCTAATGCTCGTTGTCGGATTGTTCACTGCGCTGATCTGGCCTGTGATGGGAATGCCTGTGACCACCGGATAGAATACTCTTCTGCCACTTATCCTTCCAGATACCCTGTCATCCATTAGAACTTGCAAACTCAGCGAAACTTTACTAAATTACTCACAGAGTGGCAAACATTTGATACAGTGATATCATGACAACTGACAACTCTGAGCTTGAATACGGTCTTGAGGCTGCACGGAAGAGAGTAGCTGAACTCGAAGAGAAGCTCGGACATGCTGAACGCTTGCTTGCAGATTTGCATGTCTGGTTTACCGCAGCTATCGAAAGCATACCGGGCGACTTTTTCGCCATAGATATTGATAACAAGTACGTGTTTCAAAACTCGATATGCCGTAGGCGGGGCGGCGGTGATCTCATCGGAAAGTCTCCCGATGAAATTGCGAGCAACGAAACGTTATCTGTCTGGATGAAAAACAACAAGCGTGCTTTCGCTGGTGAATCCGTCAGAGGGGAAGTCGAATTTGAAGTTGATGGGGAGAAACGATTCTACTTCAATGTTGTCACGCCTGTGCGGGATCAGGGAAAGATGTACGGCATTCTCGGTGTAAATATCGACATCACAGATCGAAGGAGGGCTGAGCTGGCACTCCGCGAATCGCAGGAGAGGCTTGAGGATACAGTAAGTGAACGTACATCGGAACTCCTTGAAGCGAACAGGCAACTGTCTCTTGAAATCGAAGAGAGAAAACGAGTCGAAGCAGCCTTGAAACAAAGTGAGGCAACTATTCGTGCGATGATGGATTCTACTACGGAATCGATGCTGCTGTTTGACAAAGACGAAGTTCTGCTTGCGATCAATGCTGCCGGGGCAAAACGATTTGGGGGCAAACCGGAAGATTTTATTGGTTTGAAAGGTCGCGACTTTGTTCCGGATGAAGTCTATCTGAGCAGATCGAGGCATATTCTGGATGTTATAAAGACACGTCAGCCCAGGCGATTCCGTGATAAGCGTGGGGGGATTGTTTTCAATACTGTGATGTATCCTATTATGGATGAGGATGGAGAGGTTGTCATGGTCGCTGTATTCGGTGAGGATGTCACTGATCAGGTTAAAGCTGAAGAAGAAGTGCAAAAGGCGAACGAAAACCTGGCACATGAGAGGCGGCAACTTCAGGAAAAGAACATCGCATTGAGAAAAATGATCCAGCAGATAGAATTGCAGAAAAAGAGAATGGAAATAAGTATTCGGACAAATGTTGAACGTACAATTGCACCGATTCTCAAACGGATTGAGAGGGTGATCCCGACCGAAAAAGAATTTGAAATCAAACTACTGAGAAAGGCTCTGTCCGACATGACTTCGCCGTTCGTCTGCCGGCTTGAATCCACGCCAGACAAGTTGACTGCGAGGGAGACTGAAGTCTGCGACTTGATAAGACGCGGGCTGCAGGCAAAGGAAATCGCCGAAGTCCTGAGCCTGTCTGTTTCTACCGTGAATAAGTTTCGTCAGAGAATCCGAAAGAAACTCGGAATTGACGGTTGTAAAATAAACCTTTGCACACACCTGAGATCGCTTCAGACAGACGGATAACACTCTTTTGATCGACCCTGCGACAAGAATGACTATAGTGTGAAGCTTGAAGGATAAAACCTCTTGGCCGTGCTGCTATTTTGAACTGTGAATCTCAGCAATCAGGCACGCCATTTCCGTCGGGATCACATGGTGCGCTTCCTCCCCCAAAGATGTAATTGATTAGATAGACGACATCGTCGATGTCGATCGCACCTGAGCAGTTTGCGTCACCAGATTCATACGGATCGGGAGCCGGGCCTCCGCCGAAGATATAGTTTATCACAAATACTACATCATCGATGTCGATTCCGCCGCTGGAATTGGCGTCACCACAAAGGGGACTGCAACTAACATCAAATGCACCGATCAGAATGTTGCAATCATTGTTGGCGGGAGCGCACTGTGAACCTGTCTGAATTGTGTAATCGCCTGATGCCGCACCACAGAAAAGAGGATTAGCTGATATGTTACCCTGGATTCCTGTCATTTCAATGGTGTCTTCGTCTTCAGCAATAAAGTAGTCTATATTGTTTCCCCATACATCGTTGCAGGAGATCAGCGCTTTTCTCTCCTCAAACAGACTGTTGTATACAAATTCAATCCCAACCTTACTACCCGTAATGATATTGTTGTCGATGATTGGCAGCGACTGGTGCATTCTGTATACAATGGCACGATTATACTGTGCCCCATCAGCGGCGAGGAGTGTATTGTTTTCAATCTTGCCGTTGAATCCTCCATTTGCGAAAGCCTGCTCATCGAGCCAGATGCAGGAGAGAGTGGAGATGATCAGGTTATTCCGTATGTATGGAGTGATCGGACCTTCCTGATAGGGAATATATCCCCTGACACCGTAGTAGCAATCCTTGATGATATTTCGTGAAACGAATGGCGATGATGTTCCATCGTACGAAATGCCATAATCACCATTCCGGATTGTGAACCCCTCTATCTGTCCGGATGCGCTTGTGACAACCACAGGATCACCACCGCCATCGATGACTGTACTATCTGCTCCGGCGCCGAGAATCACAACACTGTCTTTCATCTGAATTGTCTCGAAATATGTTCCTGAAGCTACGAGTACCGTGTCACCGAATATCGCGCCATCAATACCGCCCTGAATAGTGGAAGAGTCTCCTGGAACGTTAATAGTTCCTGCAATACACGATTGGGCGAGAATGAAGCAGAACAATAATCCTGAATAGCTGCGCATGTTTTACCTCCATGTAGTAGTTGTTAGTTTGTCAGTCTCTGCAAGTATGTGCCTTAGTGGAACAAAACAGCTCGCACGCGGGAGTCAATCCTGTGACTCCCGCGCAAGTAAAGTTGATGTGTCAACCACAGGCAGTTTACACCTGCTTATGGTGTGAGGGGATATGTCAGCAATCGGGTACTTGATTTCCGTCAGGATCGCATGGTGCTGTACCACCGGAAAAGATGTACTGTATCAGGTAGACAACATCGTCGATATCTATTTCACCGGAGCAATCGGCATCTGCTGATTCCAGCGGATCAGGCGCGGCACCGCCGGAAAAATATACTGTATCAGGTACACAACATCATCGATGTCTACGGTTTCGCTGCCGTCAGCATCACCGCAAGTGTATTGCGGCGGAGGCTTGTCAATCACATCGATAGTTACCCAAAGAGTGTCAGTTACCTGAAGCTGATCTTCGACAACTAACTGGAAAGCTGAGGTTCCGAGCCAGCTCGGAGTACCTGAGAGAAGACCATCGCTGGTCATTGTCAGGCCGAAGGGATATTGGCCGACTACTTTGCTCCACTGATATGGTGGAGTGCCTCCGATAGCCCAGAACTGATATGAGAACGGCTCATTGTAATATGCGGGGGGCATATCGAGACAACATTGAGCATACAAAGTATCCTCATCGCATGCGTCACCGATACCATCGCCATCTTCATCGTATTGATAAGTGTTATCCACATATTGGCAATTATCACAAGCATCGCCAACATTGTCGGTATCACTGTCCTCCTGAAGAGGATTGTTTATGTACGGGCAATTATCATTGACATTGGGAAAGCCGTCGCCATCAATGTCAGTGTCACACAAGTCACCAATGCCGTCACCATCCATATCTTCCTGACCCACGTTGCTGATGTCAGGGCAGTTGTCTGTGGGGCAATTATCGCCGGGATACCCCGGATCACCGTAGCCGTCGCCGTCCGTATCAGTGCACACAATACCCTGTTTCAGGACGACATGGATGTCCATAGTGGCATTGCCGAGCCACTCGACAGAGACGCTAAGACTTAGAGGTGTCACAACACGTGAACCCGAAAGCTCAATCGCATCCCTGATTATTTGTTCAGAGCCTCCGTGGTTCACACTCTCGCCGCCGTCATAGAACAGGGTAGGTATTACTTGCAAATTGTAATGATTCCCTGCCCACGCATTCGCATAAGGGTTCACATCTGTGACAACAGTAACATAGTTCAGTGGATAATCACCTGAGTTATCAACATTGCGCAGCCGCCTGGCCGCGTCAGGGCAGGATGGTCACCAGGTGGTAGAGGCGTCCTCGATCATGACCGAGTGTGTGAATCCTGTAGGCAGAATATTGTATCCGGTTGTTCCCGGAGTTGCCGATGCACTTGCATCTATTTCGTACACAGTGAATGGACCTCCCGACGATTCCGGATACGAGTAGCCCTGATAACCGTTCGGATTGAATACTGCCGCGGTAACTATGGCATTGTCCTCTTGAAGATCGCCGAAATTAAAACCACCATAGTCAGTGTAGTCATTTCCGTTCCAGTTAAGGTCCCATGTCAGAGAGTCTGTCTCATTTAGTGAAAAACCAGTCTCCAGAGCGAACGAAAGCATCGCATTATGGAATGGAATATTATCATTGTCGTCCCAGCGCGATACGATCTCAGAAACATAAACTCGGATTGTTCCAGTGTACGTATCAAGGGCGTCCGACCGCAAAGGCGGAATCTCGACACGTCTTTCTGTGCGCTGTTCGTACTTGCAGACTTCCTCAGCTAATACCGTACCGAGGAAAATCAGCAGGACTACCGTTGTCAGCAACGTAACTTGCTTCATGGGTGCTCCTCTCAGTTGTATCTGGTTGCCTGCTTGAATTATCAGAATTGATGATTTCTTACGCAAGCTGTCAGCATTCTGTTTTCACCATACAAGAGTGAAATGGTGTGTATATAGCTCTATATAACCGGAAAAGGTCGGTAGTCAAGTGTAATTTTATGTTGATCAGGGACTCGGGAGCTAACAGGGATGAAGATATGTATCCGATTGGATATTGCACAAATATGCGACGAATAAACCGGGGGTATGTCAATCACTGTTAACAACAATTCCGTAAACTGTAAGGGAAATAGGTATCACAATGACTGATGAACCAGGAAGAGCCACCGAGCAGGATCGAACTGCTGACCTGACGATTACGAATCGTCTGCTCTACCATCTGAGCTACGGTGGCTTATTTGAAACTGTCGCAGGTGTTGCACCTGAGACAGGTGTGGGGGCTATTATATTAGTGGTATGTTTGGATGTCAAGGATTTTGGGGTGTCTACACATGATGGCAGAAATCTGTCACTAACAGCTTTTGAAGTGACTAACCGATTGCAGCGAACAAAAAAAGAGGGTGTCTCTGGTAGGGTAGAGGGGGCTAGGAAACTACCCAGGGACAGCAGAGGAACACCCTCAAAATCATCTATTGACGAAGTTACAAAAGGAGGTACTGTTGTCAAGTCATTTTTTCTCTAATGTTAGGGAATGGAGACCCACAAAGTGTTTCATAGACTGTGCCTTGCAGATTTCGGGTCGCCATCTTAAAAATCATCTTGCGCGTGCGTGGCAATGCGAGTAGTATTACAGCGTACTGTCACATGCCGGAGTGGTGGAACAGGTAGACGCAAGGGACTTAAAATCCCTCGGAGCTTAGCTCTGTGCCGGTTCGATTCCGGCCTCCGGCATTGATTCGATTTGTCGACTCTTTCTGCGTTTTGAGCGTGAGGTTGCCGCGTATTGATGGCCGCTTTTATTATGGAACATGGCCATTTCCCTGACGTTTGAACATTTTGAATCCTGTATGTCGAAACTCTTTTGGTCTCTATTGCGATCGAGTGATTGAATCCTGGGGAAGCAAGTCAAGTAATGTTTGTGGCATTTATTCTCAACGCGATGTTTCTGTCATTATCAGGCGTAATGGCTCCGGGACCGATAACCGCTGTAACGGTCGCGAAGGGGAGTCGTTCTCAACATGCCGGTGCATGGATTGCAGTCGGTCATGGTATCGTCGAGTTTCCATTGATGGCAGTGATCTTCCTCGGATTCGAATATGTTTTTACTTCGCCTCAGGCAAAAGGTGTTATTGGATTTGTCGGAGGGCTGTTTCTTTTCTTTTTAGCGTATGGCATGTTTCGCAGTATCTCCAGGGCGGATATCGGAGGCAGCAGGGCATTCAGATCACCTGTTGCTGCCGGTGCAATTCTTACGATTGCAAATCCCTATTTTCTTATCTGGTGGGCAACAGTCGGGGCATCACTGATAATCGGTGCTGTCGAGTTCGGAGCTGTCGGCGTGATAGCTTTTGCGATATTCCACTGGCTCTGTGATCTGATCTGGTGCTATTTCCTGTCGGCGCTTTCGTTCAGGGGTGGCCGGTTTTTTGGTAACAGTTTTCAAAAGATCATCTTTGGTGTTTGTGGGGCATTTTTGCTTTTCATGGGTGGCAAGTTTGTTATCGATGCGGTAAGAACACTCTCTTTTTGAAATATCCTTTATTGCTACTGTTGTTCTTGTCCGGCTCCTGCCTTGACAAATCATCAGACTTTATTTACACTCGTCCTTTGTTGGAATGATAAAAACGAGTACCCCTCACTGTGGAGGAATACAATGCAGATAGAAAATCTCGACAAGATTCTTAAAGAGCTTGATATCGAGCCAACAAACCTTGGCACATCTGACGGATCAAGCTGGTTCGCCAGCGGTGACGAAAATCAGAGCATCTCGCCGATC
>JAJRZO010000269.1 GCA_024275215.1 Candidatus Zixiibacteriota bacterium
AATGACAAGAATCGGATGTGAAAAACCGAGCGCTAAACTTAGATTCTTGCCGTTAAGTTCAGCGCGATAACCGACGCCGATAATCTCCAGATTCTTTTTGAACCCCTCACTGACTCCGACAACCATGTTATTAATCAAAGCCCTTGTCAGACCATGAAGCGCTCTGTTCGTCTTGCTGTCCGATGGTCTTTCGACTCTGATTTCCGAATCATCAATAATCACCTTCATTGAAGGATGGTGATTAAGCTTAAGTGTCCCTTTTGCGCCAGTAATCGTCAGAGTTCTTTCCGAAAGCTCCGCTTTAACTTTTTCCGGCAACGGGATCGGAGATTTGCCTACACGAGACATCTTATAATATCCTTTACCACACTCTCAGAAGGGCTTCACCACCGACGCCAGCTTCAAGAGCCTGTTCGTGAGTCATTATTCCACGAGATGTCGACAGCACAGTCGTGCCAACCTGGAAGCCGAGTTTCTTCAAGTCATCAACTGTAATATACCGGCGAAGACCGGGCTTTGAAACACGCTGCAGACCAAGTATTACGCTCTCGTCCTTCTTCGTGTATTTGAGAAAAACCCTGATAGTCCCCTGCTTGTTATCGGGAACAAAAGCAAAATCATGTATGAAACCAAGCTCATTCAGGATACGAGCAATCTCTCGCTTTACCTTCGATGACGGAATGTCAACGGCTTTGCTCTGAGCTTTTGCTGCATTCCTGATACGAGTCAGCATATCTGCGATTGGATCTGTCATACTCATTATAGTAAACTCCTACCAACTCGCCTTAACAACACCAGGGATCTCACCCAACAGGGCGAGTTCACGAAAACAAATCCTGCAGATGCCAAACCTGCGCATATAACCTCTGGGACGGCCACACCTGCGACAACGGCTGTATGAGCGCACACTGAATTTAGGTTTACGCCTCTGCTTGACTATCAAACATTTCTTGGCCACTCTATTCTATCCCTTCTTTCTAAACGGCATTCCCATCTCTTTGAGAAGATGGAAGGCTTCATCATCTGTTTGTGCCGACGTGACCACAGTAATACCTAAACCTCTGATCTTGTCGATTCTATCGTAGTCGATCTCAGGAAAAATAATCTGCTCTTTGATTCCAAGAGTGTAGTTCCCGCGACCATCAAAACCATCCGGCGAAGTCCCGCGAAAGTCCCTGATACGAGGCATCGCAACATTAGTCAGGCGATCAAAGAACTCGTACATCCTCTCACGCCTGAGTGTCACACTTGCGCCAATCGCCACACCTGCACGCAACTTAAAATTAGAGATCGATTTCCTTGCGCGTCTGATTACAGGCTTCTGTCCGGTTATGCGAGCCAGTTCGTCAATGCCAGACTCCAGAGCCTTCGAATTGCTTATGGCTTCTCCAAGTCCCATATTGACAACAATCTTCACAAATCTCGGAACCTGCATAACATTTTTGTAGCCAAGATCCTTCTCAAGCTTCGGGACAACCTCGTTATAGTATTTATCTTTCATGC
>JAJRZO010000270.1 GCA_024275215.1 Candidatus Zixiibacteriota bacterium
ACTCCTGGACCGATTCGACCGTAGTATCATAGTAAATCTGTACCCTGTCGTTTGCTTCAGATCGTTCGAGAAGTAGCGGCAGGCATCGTGTTTTACCACCGCGCATCAGGATCGATACATTGTTGTGTCTTGCCAGATTCAGGGCATAGTCGAACGCAGCATCGCCGCCGCCGATGATGGCAATATGACGGTCCTTGAGTCCTCTGATCGAATAGACCTCGTAGAGAACCTTGTCTGTGAGTGAATCGTGGATCACAGGGAAATCCAGTCGAATCGGTACTGTGCCGCTGGCAATAATAACTCTGTTTGCTTTTATATTTTCGTTAGCGGAACTGAGAGTGAAACGATCGTCTGCGAAACTGACCCGTTCGATTTTCCCTTTGATTGTTTCGATGCCCAATCTTTGAAGATGTTCCTTCAATAAATCTACGAATCTTGTTCCCGACAATCCATCGGGAAGCCCGGGATAGTTTTCAATCATATTTGCGTTTTTAACCAGCCCGCCGACGGAATTTTTCTCGAACAACACAAAGTCGATTCCATATCGCGCAAGCTGTACAGCAGCAGCAACCCCCGCCGGTCCCGCGCCGATGATTGCGACCTCATATTCTTTCATGTGTTGCCTGCTTTATGCGTTTTTCGATCTCGCGGACAAGTGTGGGGACTGCGAAACCATGCGAAAGATTCAGCATTGCCGCGCGATGGAAATCGATATTGTATGTCGCTGTGCAATCGACCGGAATAAAGACACCAAAGCCTTTCATAAATGCGGATCGTGCGGTAGTCTCGCAGCAAAGATGAGTCATCACACCTGTGATCACAACCTGATCGGCGCTTGAATCCCGGAGCAGTTCTTCGAGATCGGTGCCGTGGAATGCGTCGTATTGCGATTTGACAATGGGCAATCTCAAGTATGTCATGCCCACCTGGGGCGTGACTAATGAAGCGTCAGGCTCCAAGAGAACCTGACCTACTGCTTCAATCAGCTCTGACACAGGATCATCCTGTCGAATTGTATCGCGCCACCATGCAGACATCATCCCAGAGTTCTCCGCGGTATTTATGTGCCGAGTAGCGATCACCGGTCGGTTTATCTTTGTGAACATCGTCATCAGATTGACAATGTGTGGAATTATCGCCTGCGCGCTTGGCACAAATGCGTGCGAATGTTCCTCAAGGAAATATTTCTGCATATCGAGAACGAGCAACGCCGATCGATCCGGAGCGAATTCGAGATTATGAATCCTCACACTCTTGCGAATTTCATCGAGCATGGTTTGCGAGACATCATTGATATTAACCGGCTCGAAATAACGCTCTTTTCGTGGAAGACTATTCGGGGACACTTCTTGCGATAACTCAGTCATTTGTTTTCAGAAAGGAGTTTTTTCATTTTTCTCGCTGTTTTCTCGAAACCGGATGACCTGAGACTCCGGATGAACTTCCTGAGTCTCCTTCCGCCAGAGCGATGTTCATTTTCCCACTCCCGCGCGAATTTGCCTGACAAAACATCTTTCATAATCCTGTCGAACTTGCGCTCCAGATGCGAATCGGAGATCGTCTCATTCGCGGTCATAGTTCCGAACTGTGCGGTCTTTGAGATTCTACCCATCATACCGGTAATGCCGCCCTCTTCGATCAGGTTTGCGAGCAGTTGCAACTGGTGCGCGGTTTCGAGATATGCGTTTTCAGGGGGGATTCCGTGTTTGACAAGCGTATCGAATGCTGCAATGGTCATAGCCGACAAACCTCCGCAGAGCAGTGCCTGCTCGCCGAATAGATCGCCGACCGCTTCATGCTCGAATGTTGTCCTGAAAGCGCCGACTCTGGTGCAGCCTATTGTGCCTGCGATTGCGAGTGCAATTCCTAATGACTTCCTTGCTCGATCAAGACGGGTTGCAACGAAGCATGAAATCCCTGTTCCATCAGTGTAGCTTTCCCGGAGATCCTTCCCGGGACCATGCGGCGCGATAAGAAGGCAATTGACTCCATCAGGCGGTTTCACGAAACCGAAATGGATCGAGTAACCATGCGCGAATACGAGAGACTGGCCTTTACTCAGTTTGCCATCGAGAAACCGTAAGTAATAATCGCCGTGAAAATGATCCGGCAACAGCATCAGGATAATCTCAGCGCGATGCGTGTCATCATTTGATATGACCGGGAAACCATCATCCACAGCTTGTCTTATTGACTTGCTCTTTTCTTCGAGGGCAATCGCAACATTAAGTCCTGAATCTTTCATGTTCTGAGCGAAAGCTCTTACCTGATTGCCATAACCGATGACAACGATAGATTTGTCACGGATCAGCTTTAGATCAACCTCATTGTCGCGATAAACTTTCAATTCTGTCTGCTACCTCGGAATATCGAGATCGTTAATCGTGAAAATCGGTTCAAATTCATATCCCTTCGATTCGAATGACTCCCGCCCACCCGCGAGTCTGTCAACGAGTGTGATCACCTTCACGATTTTCCCGCCGGCTTTTTCGACTGCTTCGATAGCTTTCAGCGATGATCCGCCTGTCGTGACAACATCCTCAATTATGACAACTTTCGCACCATCCGACATCGGTCCTTCGATCTGTTTGGTTCGGCCATGTCCCTTAGCTTCCTTGCGAACAATAATGCCATCAAGCGGTCTGCCGATGAGATGCGACATTGAAACAACGGCTCCGATGATCGGGTCGGCGCCGAGTGTCATTCCGCCGATCAAATCTGTTTCGGTGTCCTTCAGCATGTCGAGCACCACGCGAGAAAAATACGCGAGTCCCTCAGAAGTCAGCGATATAAACTTGATATCAATGTAGTAATTTGATTTGGCGCCTGAAGCGAGTACAAAATCACCTCGTAACACAGCTTTGTCATTGACAAGTTTTCTCAGTTTGTCGCGAGCGTCAGTGGGACTGATATTCAGTAGAGTACTCATGAATAATCCTTTCCGTTTGGCGTGAGGATAGCTGGAGAATCCGGCTTTGTCAAGGATTGCGATTAACGAATTCATGCGCATAGTTCGATTATGCTTGCCGTTTGACCATTCGCGAGTAGATTGGCGGCTGTATATCGGATCGGTCATGTTCATGATTGGAGTATAATGTGTCGCCTTTGAAGATTTCAGGTGAGGTTGTCGTCGTAAACAAAGCGTTGAAGTCTGTCGAGGGAAAGCACCCGTGGATATTTTCAGGCGCTGTCAGTTCTGTCAGCGATGGTAGCGGCAAAGGCGATATTGTGAATGTCCTCGATCGCACCGGGAAATTTCTGGGACGGGGTTTCTACAATCCAAAATCCAAAATAGCAGTTCGCATGCTGACATTCGATGATCAGGATATCAATATAGAGATGTTCCGAGACCGTTTGGCTCGTTCGATTGCGATGAGAAAGGCTATTGTTGAACATGACAGAAGCGATGCGTGGCGTCTGGTATATGCCGAGTCGGACTTTCTGCCCGGACTGATTGTCGATAAATACGCCAACCACCTCTATGTGCAATTCCATTCGGCGGGATGGGAACCGATCAGGTCAGAAATCATTGAC
Organism: Candidatus Zixiibacteriota bacterium; assembly: GCA_024275215.1. Lineage (GTDB taxonomy): Bacteria > Zixibacteria > MSB-5A5 > JAABVY01 > JAHJOQ01 > JAJRZO01. Next base: position 3,535 of record JAJRZO010000270.1, read on the forward strand.
TTACTCTCTGAACTGACCGGATGCACATCAATATATGATGGCTCGGATACGGCAATGCGTGAAAAGGAAGGACTGCCCACTGAGAATCGGGTATTGTTCGGAGAGATGCCTGACGAGATCGTTGTCACTGAGTTCGGAATTAAGCAGTCTGTAAATCTGGCTCATTCTCAAAAATCCGGTTTATATTTGGATCAAAAGTTCAATCATCAGCGCGTTGCTGACTATGCGCCCGGAAGAAGTGTGCTCGATTGTTTCTCGTACACAGGTGGTTTCTCGCTTGTGGCGGTCGATGTCGGATGCAGTTCGTTGACTGCAATCGATATTTCAGAACTCGCGATGCAGGGGCTGGAATCGAATGCCATACTCAATGATTTCGCTGAACGCGACATTACGCTTCTCACGGGCGATGTTTTCGGGATATTGCGCGGATTGATTGAAGACAATAAACGATATGATATGATCATTCTGGATCCGCCTGCATTTTGCAAGAGCAAAAACGCGATAATCAAGGCGTGCAGGGGATACAAAGATATCAATCGGCTGGCGATGCAACTTCTGTCATCCGATGGAGTGCTTATATCCTGTTCCTGTTCGAGGCCGATCAGCGGTGAATTGTTCAGGCAAGTGCTCTGGCAGGCGTCAGTCGAAGCAAATCGTGAAGCGCAACTTGTTGACTTTTCCGGGCAGTCGCAGGATCATCCCGTGCTGCTCGCATTTCCCGAAAGCAGATACCTCAAATGCGCGACGATGCTGGTCAAGTAAGCCCGTGAAAGAGACTGTTACACTTTGGTAGCTGCCCCGTTGTACCTCAATCCGTGCAGTTGCCGTGACAGGATCATAATCAGACATCCGACAGTCAGGAGTATGCCACCGAGGATTTCTTTCGCCGAAGGAAGCTGGCCGAGTACAAACAGCGCGATGATCACTACGAAAACAGGTTGACTCTGGCTGATTATCGCTACTTTGGAAAGCTCGATTTTCTTCAGGGCGAGGAGATAGACCATTCTCGCAAGGATCGGGCCGAGAAGGCCAAGCGCAATCACTCCGATCCAAACTTGACCGAAACCATCGAAACTGACGCCACCAGCCAGCACCGCGATCCAGTACATCACAGCGAGGAACATATTTCGCACAAATGTGAGCGCAACCGGGTTGACATACCTGACCGCTATCTTCGATACGAATTCTGTCATCCCAAAGAGTATTGAACCGATTAATACAAGCCAGAAACCTTCGGAGTATTCGATTCTCAGCGTCATTTTCATTACGATAATCCCGATAATTGACACGGCAGCGCCAAATGTTTCAATTCTGTTGAATCTTTCGCCGAGGAAGATTATTCCGAGGGCAATAGCTACGAGCACTTCGATTCTGTTAAGGAATGCCGCCAGAGATGGATCCATTTTCTGCACACCCGCCCAGAATGCCCAAACAGCGAGCCATGAAAAAGCTGTGAACATGCCGAGCCAGAACCAGCCCTGTTTTGATTGCCTGAATGCAGCTTTGAATCCACCTGAAACGAGTGTCACAAACGCGAGGATGATAGTTGCTATGCTGAAGATGAATCCGTTCATTACGAGCGGATGAATAAAAGCTAAGTTCCATTTCCCGACGACTGTCGAGCCTGCCGAGGACATAGAAGAGAACAGAGCGAGCAAGTATCCCGACTTGCGGGATGATGCTGAGTCAGCGTCGGTCGTATGATTCACACGTGCTCCTCAGTGATGATGTGTACATTGCGGACGGCAGGTTTGGAGAGACTGTCTTAAAAGACATGAAAAGCGGCAAGTCCATGCTCGAAGGAGTAAAATTGTCATTCCCGCGCAGGCGGGAATCCATTGAATGCGTTGATGTTAAATGGACCCTCGCCTTCGCGGGGGTGATAAAGCCAGTACCCCGCTTGTATAAATCAAAGCTTCTGAAACAGTCTCTGGACATCTGCCGTGCACAGCTATGTCTTAGAAATTGGTAAGAGATTGTGAACATAAAGCTCAAGAAAGAGTAGTTTATGCGGATGTCAATTGCTATCTCAGTGGACAACCGAGATCGCCAAGTCACCTGCGCCCCTTGCAGTGACAACGTAAATTATTCTCTATGCACGAAGGAGTTGTGCTCCTGCGAGTCGTCGGAGCACAGCCCCGACGAGCACGGAACCCACGCTTAGACGCTATTTCACAGGAGCGTGTAGTGCTTTTGTTTCCATCAATTGGATCATAAACCTTCGGAACGGAGCATAGTAGCAATCCTGCCCGCAATCGTCTTTATCGTCAAAGTCAGGACAATGCAACTCACATTTTTCCGTGAGTGAATATGATTTTGGGGGAATCTCTTCCTTGATCATGTCACAAAAAACCATTGCCGGTACAATAATTCTGGCGCCACACCCGGAAGCATTATGCTGAAAATGGAAGAAAACCTCAGAGCAGTCGTAGTCAATGAGCAATACCCCAAGAGGAATAAGGTCAGCTCTCTCTACGAAATCAGTAATGCTGAACTCTGCTTTGCATTTTTGACATTCTTTGATAGCTCAGCCCCCGGCTTGCGATTCTAAATTCTAATACCTAATCGGTCGGAATGTGGAGCTTGATTAACCTTAGCGAGATTTTGAATGATTCTACGCTAAAAAAGTCTCAAAAGGAAACAGTTGGGGGCGTGGAACACTGGGCGTGTATAACATACATCGGTATAGAAACCGATTGACAATTTGCATTGTGCGGGCGATCTTTGCCGACATGTTTTTCAAGAAAACTGCTTAGGAGGTCAGCATGGCAAAAACATTGACATATAAGATTCTGAAGAAGCACCTGGTCGATGGAGAATTGAAACCCGGCACGGAGATAGGTATCCGAATCGATCATACGCTGACACAGGATGCCACCGGAACGATGGCGTATCTCCAGTTCGAAGCGCTCGGTCTCAAGAAGGTTAAGACCAAATTGTCGGTATCTTATGTCGATCATAACACGCTACAGAGTGGATTCGAGAATGCAGACGATCACCTCTATCTTCAGTCGGTGGCGGCGAAGTATGGAATATACTTCTCTCGTCCCGGGAATGGAATCTGCCATCAGGTGCATCTTGAACGGTTTGCTGTTCCAGGGATGACTCTGCTCGGTTCCGATTCGCACACTCCGACAGCAGGCGGTCTCGGTATGATCGCGATAGGTGCCGGTGGTCTCGATGTCGCTGTCGCTATGGGCGGAGGGCCATTTTATTTGCCGTGTCCGAGAGTTGTGGGTGTGAAGCTTACTGGAAAACTCCGTCCGTGGGTTTCCGCTAAGGATATAATCCTTAAAGTGCTCCAGATTCTCACAGTCAAGGGCGGTGTCGGCAATATCATTGAGTATTTTGGCCCCGGTGTGGCATCGCTATCAGTACCGGAGAGAGCGACAATTACGAATATGGGCGCAGAACTTGGCGCGACGACATCAGTGTTTCCAGCAGATAAAACGACGAAGAGATTCCTCGAATCGCAGGGTCGTGCTAAGGCATTCAAGGAAATGGGTCCTGATGATGACGCCGAGTACGATAAGCTTGTCGAAATCGATCTGGATAAGCTTGAACCGCTGATTGCGCAGCCACACTCGCCTGACAATGTCGTGCCGGTTCGTAAGATTGCCGGAACAGAAGCTGTTCAGGTGTGCATCGGCTCCTGTACGAATTCATCGCTGAGGGACCTGACGATGGTCGGCACTGCTCTGAATGACAAAACTGTTGCACCCAATCTTTCCCTTACTATTTCGCCCGGGTCGAAGCAGGTGTTTAAGATGGCTTGCGACAATGGATCGATATCAAATATGATAGCCGCAGGTGCGAGGATTCTCGAGTCTGCATGCGGTCCGTATATCGGAATGGGACAGTCGCCTCCGTCGGGAGGTGTATCGGTGCGGAGTTTCAACAGGAATTTTGTAGGCAGGTCAGGTACTAAGGATGCGCAGGTCTATCTTGCATCACCGGAAACATGTGTCGCTACTGCGATCAAAGGAAAGATCACCGATCCGAGAAAATTGGGCGAATTCCCGAAAATTCGTTTGCCCAAGAGTTTTCTCATCGATGACCGCAGCATCCTGAAACCATCGCGCAAGCCGGAAAAGGTTGAAATTAAGCGTGGTCCGAATATCGCCCCGCTGCCGACCCGTGGAGCTATGCCAAAATCCATTAAGAGCAAAGTGCTGCTGGTGCTGGGTGATAATATCACTACTGATCATATCATGCCTGCGGGCGCGAAGATTCTGCCTTTCCGCTCGAATATTCCCAAAATCTCGGAATTTGTTTATTTCTATGTTGATGACACTTTTGCTGCTCGCGCAAAGGAAGCTGGATCATCGACTGTGATTGGCGGCGAGAATTATGGTCAGGGATCATCGCGTGAGCATGCAGCGCTTGCTCCCATGTATCTTGGCTTGAGATTCGTCCTGGTCAGGTCTTTCGCGAGAATCCATAAGACTAATCTTGTCAATTTCGGAATCATTCCACTTCAGTTCGCCAACGAGGATGATTACAGCAAGATCAAGCAGGACGATATACTCAGGATTGACAACGTGCCATCACAACTCAGAGCGGGCAAAGACCTGACGGTTGTGAATGAGACTCAGGGCTATGAATTCAAAGCCACCTATGATTTGTCTTCCCGGCAGGTCGAAATCTTGTGTGAAGGCGGGCTTCTGAACTACACGAAGAACAGGAGCTGACATGCAACAGGTTGAAATCGAGGCGAAAAAAACGCCTCTGTATGATAGACATGTTGCGCTGAATGCGAAACTGATCGAATTTGCCGGTTTCAAGATGCCAATAATGTATTCATCCATCAACGAGGAGCATCTTCTCGTTCGCCGGAGCGCGGGAATTTTCGATCTTTCGCACATGGGGGAGTTTGTTATCTCAGGAAGCGATGCCGAGAGTTTCCTCCAGAGAGTGACAGTCAACGACGTCTCGGCTCTCGATGTGTGGCAGGTGCAGTATAGCTGTATGTGCTATGAGCACGGCGGAATTGTCGATGATATTCTCGTCTACAGGCTTCCCGACAAGTACATGCTTGTTGTCAATGCGGCATGTCTGGATAAAGATCTCGAATGGCTCGGATCGCATCTTCAGGGCGATGGGCATCTCGAAAACAAATCTGACGATTATGGATTGATCGCAGTGCAGGGTCCCAATGCCCAGCGTCTTGTGGCAAAGCTGACAGACTATGATCTCGATTCGATTGCTTTTTATCATGCCGCACAGGTGAAAATCGATGGCCATGAGCTGCTGATTTCACGGACGGGTTATACCGGCGAGGATGGATTCGAGATGTATATTTCACCCGATTTATCTCCTGTCATCTGGGACAAAGTGATGAATGCGGGCGGGGAATTTGAAACAGGACCTGTAGGACTGGGAGCGCGAGATTCGCTTCGGCTCGAAATGAAATACATGCTTTACGGGAACGATATCGATCAGACGACAAATCCGGTCGCGGCTGGTCTTGGCTGGATAATCAAACTCGACAAAGGCGATTTTATCGGGCGCGATGCAATCGTTAGAATGAAAGAGGAGAAGCCGCCATCTCGTCTTGTCGCATTTGAAATGCTGGAACGTTCGATTCCCCGTAAAGGCTATGAGATATATATTGGCGAAACCAGAGTCGGCGCTGTGACATCCGGTTGTTTTTCGCCGTCGCTCCGGAAAGGGATTGGACTCGGATATGTCAAGCGCGGTTCCACAAAAGTCGGTACCGAACTCGCAGTATTGATAAGAGGGAAAATGATTCCCGGAGTGATTGTCAAACCACCCTTCTATAAACATGGATCGCATCGATGAACAACAAGCCTTTGAAAGTTGAATTGTTTTTTACTTATGCCGGGCTGACTGATGAGGAGGTGAAGGGGAAAACCGTAGTTGTAATAGATGTCCTGCGTGCCTGCACTACTGCATGCGCGGCATTTATGAGTGGATGCCGTGAGATTATTCCTGTCGAATCGATTGGCGATGCGACAAGCCTTCTCGACAAGCTTGATCGAGAAGTTGTATTGCTTGCAGGTGAACGCAAAGGTTACAAGGTCGATGGATTTGATCTTGGCAATTCACCGTATGAATTCACGGAGGAGATTGTTCGCGGCAAGGTTATAATACTTGCGTCAACAAACGGCTCCCGCGCGCTGGTGCTCGGTTCCGCCGGTGAGGACTGCATGGCGGCTTCATTCGTGAATGTTTCGAACATTGTCGAGAGAATTGCGTCTGTTGGTAATGATATTGCGATTGTGTGTTCAGGACGGGAGTTGAATTTTTCTCTTGAGGACACACTGTGCGGCGGGATGATAATATCCGGCCTTGGTGACCGGGCGGAATCTGCAAATGATGCGGCAGTAGTGGCGTCGAAACTGTATGAGGAACGGAAATCGGATCTTGCATCGGCACTGCGAAACTCGGATCATGGTCGGTATCTCGTGTCACTCGGTTTTTCACCAGATATCGATTTCGCCGCACAGGTCGATTCGATCGGTCTGATCCCATACTGGGACAATGGAAGGCTGGTGGTCGACGACGGCGCCTGAAACTATCGGTCGCGAGCCGCTGTATTAACTGTAACAAGGTGCTGAATATGACTGCCTATTATCGAGTACTTGCTATTGTGCTGCTTTTGTTGTTTGTCGGGGGGAACGCCTCCGCTAAAGACGCCCTGCAAGTAAAGATTTCACTTCTCCAGAAACTACCGGATACAACAGCCGTGCCGGTCGCGACAGATACTGTCCTGGTTCCCATCGATGATGTCTTGACGAGCCAGCTTGCGACTATAGTCACTGACCTGTCAGTTCTTTCACATACGGATACGACGGTTGAACTTCGGATCGAGATGATTACTTCCGGTCCCAATCTGAAGAATTATTTCAGAACATTCAATGTGCCCTTTGGCCTGCCTGTCATTGTCGATTCGGTGATCGTCAAAAATGGATCGATTTTCAGACTTTCGATAAGTCCGCTTGGGATTGTAGATATGGAAGTTGATTGCGACTATAATCCCTCGGCTGAGGGTGTTTTTACATCCGATCCGGCTCCGCATTTCCAGATGTTTTTTGTGCCTTACAGTCTTGGCGATTACCACTGGAATGCGATAAGATCGTATCTTGAACGCGAAGTCGATGTGCAATACAAAATGTATAAATTCGCCGAGCCTCATCCGGTCAGTTTTTATCTGCTTCCATGTGAATATCCAACATACAGGTATGACAAACTCTGGGGATTTCATGTCGACCCGGTGAGAAATAATGTGATGTGTGTTTACAATCATGACGAAAAAACTGTCTCCGCGTTGCCTGTCAACATGCTGCGGTTCTACAGGTTTTGGGGGTATGCGCCCCGTTTCTTCGTCGAGGGAATTTCATCAGTTTCGGATTTCAACGATTTTTATGTCCGTAATTACATGACCTCTCATTCGATTCCAGCTTTGAGCGATTACTTTGTGACAGATGATTATCTGAACAGCAATGATAAACTCATGCTCCGCAGATTCGCCGGTTCGTTCTGCGCCTATCTGGTAAAGGCTTATGGAATCCAGGTTTTCAAGCAGTTGTACATGAACCTGACTGACCTGACAGCCTCTGATGATTTGTTCAACGCATACGGGAAATCAGCTGATTCTCTCAACACGGAATGGATATACTATCTCGACACTATGAAGATTGATAGTCGCTGGTTCAAATACTATGCTCAGAGAGAAGCTTATCTGAGGAATTATGATGAGGTCATTTCTTTGTTGGAGAGGCGATATGCAGCCACTGACGCAACTTCCGATCAGATGGAAGAACTGGGAAACTACTGTTTTCTGACAGGTGACTATGACAAGGCGAAGGCATATTACGGTCTCAGGCTCGGCGAGGACGATGTCGAGCCATCGAATCTTGTTGTATACGCAAACATGCTGTTGATACTTGGTGATCTTGACGACGCGCTCGAATTTTACAACAAAGTGATTTCGCTTGATTCCACGCTGCCAATACCGGAATACAAGGTTGGACGTATACTACAATACCTGAATGATTATACGGGCGCGATAGAGCATTTCAAGCGAGCTGCAAAGATTTCGACAACCGATGATATTGTCATTGATGCGCAGTTGGGGATAGCTTCCTGTTTCAAAGCTATGGGCGATGATGATTCATCCAAAGCGTACAATGTCTCAGCTCTGAATGGCTCTAAGGCACTGATGATCGGCGGGTCGCCAAAGCCCCTGATGTATATGCGAGCTGCCGAAGCGTTCATTGCTCTTGGCCAGGCTGACCCGGCAATCGAGCAACTCGATATGGCGCTATTCGTTGAGGAACGCAAATTCTATGTTGGCCGGATGGCTCTTGCGATGGGAAAAGCTTATGATTTGAAGGGTAAAAGGGACACCGCTCTCGAATACTACAATCTCGTTCAAGATGCCCCCGGCGGGTTTCTGTTTCGAGAAGAGGCTGACAAGTATATTACGAAGCCATACTCGGTCAACAGGTAAGTACTTACCATGGGTTTTATAAACAGTTTGCTGCTTTTGTTTGGCGGGTTTGCGCTCGTTCCAATTCTCGTGCATCTGCTCAACAGGCACAGGGTAAAGGTTGTCAAGTTCTCATCACTGCGGTACTTGAAGAACCTGCAGAAGACCCGTATGAGACGTCTCAAAATCAGGCAGCTTCTCCTGTTGATTCTGAGGATGCTTATCGTTCTGGCGATTGTTGCTGCTTTTGCACGCCCCACACTCAGGGGGGACTATTCATCAGGTTTCGGATCTGCAGCCCGAACTTCAGCAGTGATTCTTCTTGATAACTCATTGTCGATGTCTGCTGAAACGCGGGACGGTACACTGTTTCAGTCGGGAAAAGATTTTGCGCTTCGTTTACTCGATGTTTTCGGAGAAGGCGATGAGATCATTTTTGCGACATTCAACAATGGCATTGAGATTCCCGGCGACAAGTTCCACATGGATGTGTCTGTCGTGGAGAAGGAAATCGAAAAATCAGAGGTCTCATATCTGACGACTGATCCTCGTCTGGCGTTATCGAAAGCTTCTGAATTGCTGTCGAAATCAATGAATTCCGTGCGCGAGTTATATGTGATCTCTGATTTTTCGGAATATGGATGGGAGACATTGTCAGACTTGAGTGGAATGAATCCGCTGCCGGAAGCTGCAGCAATATACCTGATTCCTGTTGTCGATAATGAACCGGACAACATCAAAGTCAAATCTCTTGATTTCGGACGGCAGCTTATCTACCCCGGCAGGCCGGTTCAGATTAAATGTCAGGTTGGAAACGATAATTCGACGAGAGTCGACGGTATTCTTGCGAGCCTGTTTATTGACGATAAGCGTGTCGGTCAGACTGATTTCAGTATTCCGGCGTCGGGCGAGGCTCAGGTCGAGTTTGTGTACACATTCGAGAGTCCGGGATTTCATAGTGGGTATGTCGAACTGCCTGATGACGCAATTCTAAGCGATAACAGATTCTATTTTACGCTGAGCATTCCGCGTACGATCAAAGTGCTCGTGATTGGGAATGCCGAAGAAGACAATCTGTTCATCAAACTCGCTGTCAGGCCCCAGTCGGATACGCCGACACAGATAGATATCAAGTCGATCGGTCTCAGTTCTTTGCCGCGTGAGGATCTGTTTTCCTATGATTGTATCGTACTGAATGCGGTTGAATACCTGTCGGAATCGGCGTTCTCGGCGATAGATAAATTTGTCAGTTCGGGTGGAAATATCCTCTTGTTCGTGCCGCCGGATGGCGACCAGAAATTCTACGATTCACGCGTGCTCAAACGATATTTTGGGGCACGGCTTCTTGGGGCTCGGACTGTTGATAAAGGTTCAGGATATTACTCGCTGAAGAACCTTACGCTGTCGCATCCTGTTTTCTCTCGGTACGCCGGTCTTGACAAACTGCCGGAAATCCGATTTGCGCGGATTGCGAGAATCTCTGCGCCCGATAATGCCATGATTCTGGGACGATACTCATCCGGTGATCCGGCTATACTCGAATCAAACTGGGGACAGGGCAGGGCTGTGCTTTTCGCGGGAGACCTCAAGCCTGAATCGAGCGAGTTTGTCAGGCATTCACTTTTTGTCACGTTCATCAACAGGACGATTGAATACCTCGCTTCCGATATGACGAGAGTCTCCGGCAGCCAGCTTGCAGGTGAAACAGATGATTTGATAGTTTCAGGGATCACGCCCGCCCAACAGATCGAAATACTTGATCCAAATGGTGAAAAGAGACTTGTGACGCCGAAACATACTGGCAGATCATCATACATTCCCATACATGACGCCCTGATTCCGGGTATATACCGCGTGATGGCGTCAGATACCACGGTTGCGATTTTCGCGCTGAATGTCGACACCGATGAAACTGCCCAACGCTATCTTGAGATTGGCGAAATAGTTAAGCGAATGCCCGGAATAAATACTACAGTACTTGATGCGAGTGACAGCAAGTTCGCCGATGTGATCAATGAAAACCGTCATGGAAGAGAACTCTGGCATCTGTTCCTGCTTGTCTCGCTCGGTTTGATAGCTGTCGAGATGTTTGTCGCGAGGTCCGGGCGTTCGGAACCATCAGAATCAGAATGAGCCTTACTGTTTGACATATCCTCTCCTACGCGTAAATTCCCTGCATGATACTGGCGTCGATGCACAAAGTCTCGAAATCTTTTGCGGGCGATCTCGTTTTCGAGGATATCAGCCTGCAAATCAAGTCGGGCGAGAAGATCGCCCTTGTCGGGCGCAATGGCGTCGGTAAGACAACGATCTTCCGCCTCCTGATTGGCGCTATATCTGTCGACAGCGGTGAAATTACCCGTGTGAAAGGGTTGAAGATCGGCTACCTGCCGCAGGAAATGAAGCTTGATCGCGGCTGGACACTCCTTGATGAAGTCAATGAGGCTTTCCGTGATTTGATTAAAATGCAAAAACGGATCGTTGAACTTGAAAATATGATCTCAAGAGATGAAGCTGATGACGCTGATATGACGGAATATGGGACTTTGCAGGAGCGATTTGAACGCGAGGGTGGTTTTACATATACGTCCCGAATCGAGGATGTTCTGACTGGGCTGGGATTCCCGATTGAGGAATTTCACAAACCTTTGTCGCTTTTTTCAGGCGGTGAAAAGAACCGCGCTTATCTCGCCAGACTGCTTCTGTCAGATCCCGATTTACTCCTTCTGGATGAACCGACTAATCATCTCGACATTGAATCGACAGAGTGGCTTGAAAACTACCTGAACGAGCTTGATACTGCAGCTTTGATAGTGTCGCATGATCGTGTGTTCCTGAACAGAACAACAGGCAGGACATTCGATCTCAAGCAGAATCATATCGATATCTATGCAGGTAACTATGATTTCTATGTTCGCGAGCGATCAGCCAGGGAGGAACTACAGTCGAAAGCGTACGAACGGCAGACTGAGGAAATAAACAGGATCAGGGATTTCATCCAGCGCAATATCGCCGGACAGAAAACGCGACAGGCTCAATCTCGCCGCAGAATGCTATCCAAGCTGAAACGCCTCGCATCACCTGAGAAAGAACAGCGAACAGCGTCTGTGAGAATAGAATCATCAGGCAGAAGCCATCTGAAGCTGCTCGAAGTCGATGATGTCTCGAAATCATTTCATGGAAGAGTAATTTTTTCAGGCGTTTCTTTCAAGATCGAACGAGGTCAGAAGGTCGGGTTGATCGGCCCGAACGGTAGCGGCAAATCCACGCTGGTGAAAATCATCACCGGCGAACTCGATCCCGATTCCGGTGAGGTCAGGATTGGCGGGAATGTCACTCCTGCGTATTTCGATCAGGAACTGTCGATAATCAATGAAGATGAGACCGTTATCGATTCCGTCTGGGAGGAAAAACCTGATGCTGAAGCGGGAGAATTGCGCAGTTATCTCGGTGGGTATCTTTTTTCCGGCGATGATGTTTTCAAAAAAGTTGCCGCGCTTTCCGGTGGTGAAAAAAGCAGGCTTGCGCTCGCGAAGATTTTTCTGCTTCCCGCGAATTTTTTGATTCTTGATGAGCCGACGAATCACCTCGACCTGCAATCATGCGAGAAACTCGAAGATGCTCTCGATCATTACGATGGTGCGGCGCTTGTGGTTTCGCATGACCGGTTTTTCCTCGAAAAAACTGTTACGAGTATTCTGTCGCTTGAGAATGGAAGCCTTACCCAGTTTGCCGGAAGTTACAATGAGTTCGTCGAATGGAAAGAGAAACAGAACCGACCGCATGTCACTGCCGAAGATATGAAGGAAGCCGCAGAGCGCAAACACGAGCGAATTGAGAACTGGCAGACTCTCAAGGAAAGGCGACGTATCCGGAAGCAGTTCGAAAAACTTGAAGAGGATATCCACAGCACAGAGAAGTCGATTGAAGAAACCGATGCGCTACTGCTTGATGAGTCGATTCAATCTGATTGGGAAAAATTATCTGAGCTTCAGGAGCGCAAGAAAAACCTCGAAGAACGTCTGATTGCATTACTGGAAGAGTATGATGAATTTGAATAAGAACAAACTGTTGATCATCAACGGTTCGCCGCTCAGGGGATCAAGTACACAGGTCATCTCCGAAAAGATTGCCGAAGGAGCAGTCGCAAACGGCTGGAGTTCTGAGACAGTAAACTTGAACGACCTGACTATAACCCCATGTCAGGCATGCGGGGCGCGTGATGACGATGACATTTGCATATATCACGATGATCTGTATCCGGTCTACGAGAAGTTTAACCAATGCGATGCTGTTATAATGGCATCGCCCGTCTATTTCGATACGGTTTCGGCTCAAATGAAATTGTTCATAGATCGTTGTAATTGCTACAGACCGATGAAAAAATCGCCTGACGGAAAGTTTTTCATCGAAGAGAAAAAGTGGAAAAAGCGACGCGGAATCATAGTGCTTGTCGGTGGCGGCAGGCAGAAATTCGGTTGCGCGATGACAGTCCTCAAGGGCTTATTCATCTGGACAGATGTCAGCTACTTCGATTCAATCTGTTTTTGTCATG
>JAJRZO010000271.1 GCA_024275215.1 Candidatus Zixiibacteriota bacterium
AAGGCGGCGGGCAGATTCTGCGTACGAGTCTAGCTCTTGCGACACACCTGTGTCGTCCGCTCGCAGTCGTCAATATCCGTAAGAGCAGGAAAACTCCCGGGCTTATGCCCCAGCATCTGACGGCCGTCAGAGCCTGCAAGAAAATCTGTGATGCGGAAGTTATCGGAGACAAGATCAAGTCTGAAACTCTCAAATTTTATCCAAAGAGGGTAAAACCGGGCAAATACACTTTTGATGTTGCAGAGAGAAGACGATCTGCCGGAAGCGCTGCTCTTGTCATGCAGACAATCATGCTGCCACTCTTTTTCGCTGGTGGAGAGTCGTACGTGAAGGTCAAAGGCGGCACTCATGTTCCGTGGAGTCCTCCAGCGACATATCTCCGTCAGGTTTTTGTCCCGATGCTTGGTCGGCTGGGTCTGAATGCGCAGATCAAGATTCACAGATGGGGATGGTATCCCGAAGGCGGTGGCGAAATATCCTGTTCGATCAAATCAGCAAAAGGCATCAAGTTGCACGATTACATGGAACGGGGGAAGTTCAAACGGCTGACAGGTCTCTCGGCTGTCGCGAATCTTCAGATGTCTATTGCCGAACGGCAGCGTCGACGCGTTCGCCAGATATTGAAGGAAGCGGGTTATAACACAGATATTTCTGTCCGTCAGGTACGATCACAGGGCAAGGGGACTATACTGTTCCTGACTGCCGAGTTTGAGAATGTGCTGGCAGGATTTTCATCGCTCGGAGTGAAAGGCAAGCCTGCGGAGGAAGTCGCCGAGGAGACAGCTACGATGTTTATCGATTTCATCGGGAAAAATGTCTGTATAGGTCAGCATCTTGCCGACCAGATACTTCCATATCTCTGTCTTGCGAGACGCAGGTTCAAGCTCAATGTGTCAGCCATCAATTCGCATCTTTTCACTAATCTGTGGGTCATCAAGAAGTTTTTCGATTTGCGCGTAGACATAGAAGGCCCTCTTGGGTATCCAGGTTATATTACAGTATCACCAAAACAATAGAACAATCCCATCTCAAAGCTGTGCAGGGTTGTCGCCAGCCCTTTCAATAATGAGAACCAACTATGTCTGATGGCATGAATTATACAGGGCACACCGAAGGTTCTGTTATCAAGAGCATATTCAGGATGGGGTTGCCGACAATGATCGGTTTCGGCGCAGCCAACATCTATGACATTATCGACATGTTCTGGCTGGCAAGACTCGGCGTCAAGGAACCAGCCGCTGTCACATTTTTTTTCTCGTTTTTGTGGGTTTTGTCATCTGTTAATATGATTGCGGGCACCGGAAGTGTGTCGGTCATCTCGCAGAGTTTTGGGTCAGGTGACCGCGGTCTTACAGAAGCATCGATCAAAGAAACCTTTCTCCTGAAAGCTCTGCTGGCGATTGGATTCGGAGCGGTCGGTTTGCTGCTTTGTGAACCTGTCCTCAAATTACTCGGTGCTAAAGGCGAAGTCTTGTCAATGGCGATGGATTACGGGACGGTTCAACTTATCGGCATGATTTTCCCGTTCTGCGCGTTCACAGTCTACACATCGCTGCGTGGAATTGGCAATCCCAAGTGGGCGATGGCGCTGATGTTAGCATCAATTGGGTTGAATGTTATCCTTGATCCGGTCCTGATCTTCGGCTGGTGGATATTCCCGCGGCTTGGAGTCGCAGGCGCGGCGTGGGCATCGATAATCGGGTATGCCTTCTCCGTTGTGATGGGGCTTGCCCTGCTTTATGGCGGAGCTTTGAATCTCAGGCTGCATGTCAGATCAGGAGTTGAAATAGCATGGAAGAATATGCTGAAAATAATGCGGATCGGGCTGCCATCCGGTATCGGTTCAATATCATTCTCTCTTTCGCGATCCGTTATAATGGGACTTGTCGCGGTGTATGGTACGGAGATCGTCGCAGCCTATGGAATCGGTAACAGGATTTCGGCTTTTGGGATTATGATAGTCGTCGGACTCGGTCTTGGAATCTCAGCTTTGATCGGACAGGTTCTCGGTGCAGAGAAAGAAGACCGCGCAATCGAAACTGCGAGACAATCCATTTTGCTTTCTACTGTAGTGATGACTGTTTTCGGGGCAATGTGCTTTTTAGGAGCAGATTATCTGATGAGGGCTTTTTTCGAGACATCAGGCGGCGGGCAACCAGCCCGTGTACATGAAGCGGGTGTCATACTCATGAAAGTGTTTGCCTTCTCATTTCCATTCACCGGTCTATTTATCACGATCGAACAGATATTCTGTGGAGCAGGTAAGAATACTCCGGGTATGGTGCTCAGCATAATTGGAAACTGGGTGATTGAGATTCCGCTGATCTTACTTCTGGCAGATACAGTCGGATTGAAAGAACTGGGCGTCTGGTTCGGAATCACAATCTCATCGGCAATTAGTGCATCAGCATTTTACTGGTACTATACTCGAAGAACCTGGCTTAGTCACAGAGTGAAAAATCCTGGCGTCTCCGAAGCTTAAGACCTTACATCAAATTC
>JAJRZO010000272.1 GCA_024275215.1 Candidatus Zixiibacteriota bacterium
CGCAGGTGTGACGAATAAAAACGCAGGTGTGACAATCAAAACGCGGGTGTGACAATCAGGAATAGAGTTGCGTAGCGCAGGAGTGCCCTCACTCCCGCGTAACAAATAGCAGGTGTCGGGGACACCTGCTATACTGTTTTATACGATCAGCAGTCTAACGGCGCGGGACCGCCTCCGAATATGTAATTGATCAGGTAGACGACATCGTCGATGTCGATATTACCGGAACAGTCGGCGTCGCCTGAAGCCAGAGGATCGGGCGCGGGACCGCCTGAGAAAATGTAGTTGATTATGTATACTGCATCATCTATATCGACAAACCCGCTGCCGTCAGCATCGCCCGGCACATAAGGCAATTCAATAGAGAACGATGCCCTTGGCGAGAAGGCTGTCTGGAAAAATGATCCATCTGCTCCTTCGGCTGCTACTCTCCAGTAATATGATCCTTCCGGGAGCGAATCAGTTACCACTGAATTTGAACTCGATTGAGTGCCTTGCTGGACAATGCTTGAGAACTCGAAATCGGTAGCTATTTCGTAGTCGTAAGAGAGAGCGCCTTCAGATGATGTCCAGCTTAATTCCGGCGTCATTATTCCTATAACAGTGTCATTCTTTGGGAAAATCGGTAACGGAATATCGAGATTCAAACTGTCGAGAATCCAGGGAAGCCACATGTTCATATAATCTTCCATCCAGACTGAATCAAGCCTTTCGATTGCGAACGCGCTGAATGTGGTTGCAGGAAAACCCTTCGCGGCCAGCAAGTACGGATAACTCACCGCCACAGTTCCGAAACCTGAGAGATCGTTTATTGTCGCTCTTGCATCTACTCCGGGAGTAATATGATCAGTATAGTCGTAGAAATACCATTCCTTTGTCCAGCCCTCGAATCCATCCATGTATGAATCAGGTTCACCAATAAGATGAGTCACATCCTGATCCTGAACCACAGATGCAATGTGCATATAGTCAGACAGGAACTGATCGATGCCGTTGTCATAGATATAATCCTGACTGAAAAGTCCGAGACGCCCGTTATTGTCGAGATACTCGCTCAGCACATCGATCTCAGCCTGTGTAAGGCAGCTTTCATAGTCGGGACTGCTGGTTCTTGTGCCGAAATATGATCCGGTTGTCCAGACAACAAGATAGTATGGAATGAGATCATCGTAGTCGGGAGTACCGCTTTCCGAAGTCGAATAAACATCGAACGAATATCCCACATTGTGCATTGCATCGACAAGATTTTCCGACCAGTGCGAGCCGTTGTTGTCAAGAACCAGCAGGATCCGCTGGCGATTGATATTCAATTTGAATTCGATATCCTGCGGCTGTCCGTCAGAATTGAGTTGGAGCAGGAATGTGACTGTCGAATCAGGCTCAACATCCATTTCGGGTCTTCCCACGAGAACCTCGAATCGGAATGGCGAAGATTCATTCGATAGCTCCTGACCATGAATCGCAATGCCGAAGTCCGAAGTGTTGTCAATGATTGACACTCTTGTATCTGTTGTCGAGAGCGTTCCCGTTAGTATTGATGCACCTGCGCCATCGCACGCGAGAGTGATTGCAAGATCGATAATTTCACCGGAATCGGCATCGGAGTTGAAATTGGGTGATAATCCAAGCGAGACTGTATCTAAAACCTCAGCCCCTGTCAATCGATAGATAGGATCAACCTGATCGACATACAGGTCGAGTCTGATCGAATCGCCGGAGTATTCGATATTCGTCAATGTCATCAGGTCATTGACACCTGCATAATCCATACTTCCCGGATTGGATGAGTAACTGAAAAAAGTGTTCTCTGTAGCTCCCGGATAGAGATCCCCCGCATCGCCCCTGTTTGTGCGGGGATGCCTGTTACCGGTGCCGTAGTCTCTTTCGAGATCGGAATTACCATCGGCTTGTTCGAGTGAGACATACCTGTGGTTTTCATCCTGCTGGTTGCCGCCTTGATCAATATGCCAGATCGCAAGCCCGCCATCGCCTCTGAACAATGAATCGAAACCGACTTTCGCCCGATTTTCGATCAGGAAATACTCGCTGGGATCAGACGGGTCATTGATCTTGTAACATACCGAATTATCTTCCACCGGAGGAATAACAAGGTCAATCAGATTACCGGTGACTTCTATAGGAGTTATCCATCCAAGCCGACGTTTCATCTCTGCGCACATATGTGTCGGTCTTTCGGGATTTCCCGGCAACGCACCCCATGATCCGGCGGACATCAGGCAATAGACTCCGATCCCCTCAGATGAGCCATCGGTGTCGTACAGGTCAGGTAGTCCAAGAACATGACCATACTCGTGGCAGAACACTCCGATTTTTATTATCTCGCCGCCGAGCAATTCTTCAGGTTCGGTAGAATATCTGCCGGTCGACACACCATCATTGGTCGGTACTTCATAGTACCATGCATGCGACCAGATATCGTCCGGACTGCCTGTCTCTTCCGCACCGGGACCGGCA
>JAJRZO010000273.1 GCA_024275215.1 Candidatus Zixiibacteriota bacterium
GACACATGAAGCGGGCAAACATAATACATGGGATGGTTAATTGGCATTCATCAATGCATTCACCGCCAGAGCCGCACGTAAGTTAAGGAGGGTGGGCAAGCGGATGTTATCTACAGCGTTAAAAAAGAAGCCGCTGAGTGCCCGCGAGTTCGACGCCATTCTGACGAACGGCTCACGCCTCAAGAATCCTGAAGAATGTCTCGCCGATCTCGTTTCGAGACAAAGCGTTCTGATCCCAGATGATCGTCAACGTCTGCTGCAGGTTTCCCGCGATTACTACAGAGATACTATCGACAGGATAGTTACCCGCGCCGATGAGACAGTGGCTGACACATTCAGAATCCTCGGTTTTCCTCCTCACAAGTTCAAAGATGGTATCGAGTGGGAAAAGGATTTCGTCGCTGATATTCCCTGGTCGAAAGACTACTACCTGACTGTCCCGCTCGTCATGTGGCACAACAAGTCTGATCTCAAAGTACCGTGGGAATTGTCGAGAGGACATTATCTCGTCTGGCTCGCACAGGCGTGGAAATTCACCGATGATGATCATTACCTGAATAAATTCGTCGAATTGATCGACGACTGGAGCAAATCCAATCCGTACCCGTATGGCGTAAACTGGACATGCGCGATGGAAGTCGCGATCCGTATGCTTAACTGGATTGCGGCATTCGAGATTATCAAAGACGACAACGTTCTAACTGACGACTTTACACGCAGATTTTATCGTCAGGTGTTCCAGCACGCCATCTATATCGAAGAGAATATCGAAGTTATCGGCAATGGTCTGAACTCGAATCATTATCTGGCTGATTTGCTCGGACTCATTGTCGCGGGCAATCTTTTCAGAGGAACAAAGCGCGGAGACAAATGGCGGCACTTCGCAGTCGATGAACTCGAAAAAGAAATCATGCTTCAGACTCTTCCTGATGGTTTCTGTTTCGAATCATCGATGAATTATCAGCTCCTGACAGCCGAGATATACCTGCTCGCATATCTGGTCGAATCCAAATTCAACGGTTTCTCGGAGGAATATCGCAACAGGCTGAAGAAAATGTTCGAATTGATCTCGGCATTTATCAAACCTGACGGGTCTATCCCGAATTTTGGCGACGGCGATTCCGGACGGATACTTGTTTTCAACGGTATTGATCGCCCCGACCCGCAGAGACTTGTCGATATCGGCGCACTGACTCTCGACATGCCGCATCTCAGGTCATATTCGAACAGACCGCCATCGGATGCCATCTGGCTGGCGGGAGCCGAAGTAATCGAGACTATGATTTCCACAGGTGATATCCCACGCGACCTGAGAGAATCACGCTATTTCCCCGATTCCGGGCTTGCGACGCTCAGGGAAGATGATCTTTATCTTTTCTTCGCGGCGAATCCGATAGGCTCAGGGGGAATCGGCGGACACAAACACAACGACATGTTGACAATCGAAATATGCTGCGGCGGAACTAACTTCATTGTCGATTCGGGGACTTACAGATACACGTCGCATCAGGCGGACCGCGATCGATTCAGATCTACGGCATATCACTCAGTGCCCGCAATCAACGATGAAGAGCAGAATCGATTTCTCCCGAAACTTCTGTTCGCAATTCGTCCCGACGCCAAAGTTCGGGTTATTCGCTGGGAGTCGAACGATGAATACGATTTAATAGAGGCTGAACATTCAGCTTACACGAGACTGCCTGACCCGATCAATGTGAGTAGAACAGTCTGTTTCGACAAACAGCGAGGTTTCTGGATAATCAAGGATGACTTCCTCGGTAAAGGCAAATATGATTTCGTCGACAGGCTGATTCTCGGCGACGTCGAAGCCGGCGTGATAGATTCATCTCACATTTCGATCGAATCGAAAGTTGAAAGAAGACAACTCGATATTGTTATTTTCAGCAACGAATGGGATTTCGAAATCATGAATCATGAAATCTCGCCCCTCTATGGAATGAAATACGATGCTGAAAGAATCGAGTTCTCACTTTCGGCAAGCGCGCCTGTATCAATGATCTGGGCTGCAATTCCTGCAGGAAGTAATGAGGAACTGTCGAGAAAACGGGAAGCAGCAAAACAATCGATCACAAGAATGAAATGGATGGATCTCGCTGGCGAAAACCAGCAGAAAGTAACACTCAAGCACACGCACGCATGAATGGAGGTCGGCGACTACGCTGACACAGCCGCACGATGAGAATAGGAATCAAGGCAACCCAGTTAGTCGATGGTGGCGGTCGGAAACATCTCGAAAAAATCCTTCAGTACTTCCCCGCTGACAATAAAACTCAGATCGTTGTATTCCTGTCGGATGCTCAGCGCAGTTTCGATCTGCCGGCAAGAAATGACATAGAATACCGATTCTATTCTTTTCCATCGAAAAGCCTGCTGCACCGCATATTCTGGGAGCAGATAACGCTTCGAAAGGAATTGAAACGACTGGATATCGATATTCTTTTCGAGCCGGGAAATCTCGGAATGATCGGCAAACCTGTCCCGCGCATATTGCTTATCCACAACCTTGCGCCATTCAGCCCTGAGTTTATTGGAGGCGAACCGTTACTCAGCAAACTGAGGCTTCACCTGCTCAGATTTGCAACGCGTATGTCTTCAAAAAGCGCAGCAGGTGTAATACACCTTACAGATTTTGCGCGGAGTTTTGTTGCGGATAGTCTGCGTCTCGACAATATCTCGCAGCGCGTGATCCACATGGGAACTGACGAGCACGTTTCCCGTCCGAAATCCCGCAGAAACATTGAGAGACAATTCAATATCGTCGGACAACTGATTTTCTGTTGTTCGCACATATACCGCTACAAGAACATCCTCGAAGTCGTGCAGGGATTTAATCTCCTGCGGCAGTCATCAGAAAAAGAGATGACACTTGTACTCGCGGGCGAATGCTATGATAAAAGATACACACGCGAGATCAGGGATTACATTTCGTCGCATGATCTGGAGTCGTATGTCCGTCTGGTCGGATCGGTCGATTACCCGACACTGACGGGGCTATATGAATCTTGTGATCTTTTCATTTTTCCATCATGGCTCGAATCGGCCTCGCTGATACTTCTCGAAGCACTCCAGTCAGGCGCACCTATAGCGGCATCGAATACCCGGTTGTGTGCCGAAGTTCTTGACGATGCCGCCGTATTCTTCGATCCGCACGATCCGGATTCCATTTGCGACGCGGCAGGAAAAGTACTCGATGACGACGAACTTCGCTCCAGACTTAGAAGGTCTGCCAAACAGAGAGCGAAGTCTTTCTCATGGAAACATATGACTGAAATGACGGCGGAGTTTATCAAAGAAGTTATCGGACATCCAGCGGCTGGATTTCCGACGCGACAGTCTCTGTTGCAACAGATTGATCACGTAGCAGAACATGAAAAACAATTGGTTGAGCATTAAGTGGGGTAATCAATGAAACAGGTAGTTCAATATCCTAAGAAAGACAAACTGAGAATCGAAGAAGTCCCCTCGCCTGCGTTGCGCGAAGGCGGAGTGATAGTCAGGAATATAAGCTCGCTCGTATCAGCGGGAACAGAGCGTGCAATTATCGATCTGGCGGAGAAGAACCTCGTCGCGAAAGCGAGGTCTCGTCCCGATCTCGTGAAACAAGTGATCGGGAAAGTAAGAACCGAGGGCGTTCGTTCCACACTCAATAAAGTCAGGTCGCGCCTGCAATCGCCTATTCCACTCGGATATTCATCTGCGGGAATA
>JAJRZO010000274.1 GCA_024275215.1 Candidatus Zixiibacteriota bacterium
ATTTGACAGAGATTACAGATCGTACTTCCCGATTTCGGTGATACGCAAGTCTGGTGACAACGAATCGACTGTACCTGTTACGAATCTGTCCGTCGGAGACAGAATTGTTATCCGCAATCGGGAAATCGTACCAGCCGACTCAATCCTGATAGATGGTGATGCCAGCATCGACTACAGTTTCGTCACTGGCGAATCAGAACCTCGTGAACTGAAGTCTGGTGACAAAGTTCTCGCAGGCGGAAGGCAGATCGGAGGCGCAATCGAACTCGATGTGATCAAGGATGTTTCGCAGAGCTATCTGACAAGCCTCTGGAACAACGATGTTTTTACAAAGTCATCACAGACAGGGATCACATCTGTTGCCAATGCAGTAGCAAAGTATTTCACTGCCGCGATACTGCTTATCGCAATTGCTGCCGCTGTCTACTGGATACCGAAAGATATTCCAACAGCCATCAACGCCGTCACTTCAATCCTGATCATAGCATGCCCCTGTGCTCTCGCGCTGTCGAGTCCGTTTGTTCTGGGAACTGCAATTCGCCTTCTCGGAAAAGATCGATTCTATCTGAGAAACACTTCGGTTGTTGAATATATCGCCGGAATAGATACAATAGTTTTTGACAAGACAGGCACTCTTTCATATTCCGATCAGAAACGCGGATCGTTTGAAGGTTCCATCCTGTCCAATACAGAAAAGAACCTCGTGGCATCGCTTGCTCGGCAATCAACTCATCCGGCGAGCAGACATGTGCTGGCATATATCGACGCTGACGAGTATTATAATGTCAGTCAGTTCATCGATGAAACAGGGAAAGGTATCTCCGGCAGGGTAAATGGTCACGATGTCAGACTCGGTCGAGCTGACTGGGTGACAGGAAAGGGACAGGATGACAATCTAGGCCCGCATGGTGTCCATCTTTCCATTGATAACATATATCGCGGACGATTCGTGTTTGAAAGCAGGATTCGGGATGGTCTGGATGAAGTTATCGGCAGCATGAGTAAGTCATACAATTTAGCGATGATCTCCGGTGATTCTGATCGGGATGATCGAATTATCTCGCGATTATTTCCCCCGACTGCACGGATTGTGTTCGAACAGTCACCGCATGACAAACTGGATTTTGTTAAATCGCTCAAGTCTGAGGGTGCCAGAGTTATGATGGTTGGCGATGGCTTGAATGATGGCGGAGCGCTCAAGGCCGCAGATGTCGGGATCGCAGTAACGGAAAACACTTCATCATTTTCGCCGTCGAGCGACGGTATTCTTGATTCCGGATCGTTGCAGAGGCTCCATAAATATCTGAAGTTCTCGAAAAGATGTCTTGTTGTAATCATTACTAGTTTTGTATTATCATTTCTATATAATGCTGTCGGACTCAGTTATGCTTTTTCGGGCAGACTTTCACCGCTGGTTTCAGCAATCCTGATGCCGCTGAGTTCAATAACTGTCGTCTTGTATGCAACGATGATGACGAAGTTGCAGGCACGATTGACAGATGTGACGTAATATGAAAGTCATATACATACTGATCGGTGCATCTCTTGCTGTCGCCGCCGTATTCCTCGGAGCGTTCATTTGGGCTGTGCGCAGCGGCCAGTATGAAGACACATATACGCCATCAGTCCGGATACTCTTTGATGACGATAAATCAATCGACTCGAATAACAAATCTTAGCTGGCAAGATGGAGATTCATCGAATGGCTGTTGAGACATTCAAATATGACAATAAGATAGTCAGGGATTTCGGAATCGCTACGATGATCTGGGGTGTTGTCGGAATGCTTGTCGGAGTAATCGTCGCATTCCAGATTTTTTATCCGAAGGCGAATTTTGGAATTCCTTACACTGTCTTCTCACGGATTCGACCGTTGCACACAAATGCCGTTATTTTTGCGTTTGTCGGCAATGCGATATTCATGTCTGTCTATTATTCATTGCAAAGACTATGCAAGACCCGCATGTTCAGCGATGCACTTGGAAAAATCCACTTCTGGGGATGGCAGTTAATAATTGTCTCCGCAGCGGTGACTCTACCCCTTGGAATCACAATGTCCAAGGAATATGCGGAACTTGAGTGGCCTATTGACATCGCAATCGCAGTTATCTGGGTAATCTTCGGCATAAACATGTTCGCAACCATATTGAAGCGGCGTGAACGGCATATGTATGTAGCGATATGGTTTTATATAGCGACATGGGTTACTGTCGCAGTATTGCATATCGTAAACTCGATTGAAATCCCCGTGTCATTCCTGAAGAGCTATCCTGTGTACGCGGGTGTACAGGATGCTTTGGTGCAGTGGTGGTATGGTCACAATGCAGTCGCGTTTTTCCTGACGACGCCATATCTCGGAATGATGTATTATTTTCTGCCAAAAGCTGCTAACAGACCGATTTTCTCGTACCGGCTCTCGATTGTCCATTTCTGGGCGTTGATTTTCATATATATCTGGGCGGGACCTCACCATCTGCTCTATTCATCTCTGCCTGATTGGGCGCAATCACTCGGAACAGTTTTTTCGATCATGCTGATCGCGCCATCGTGGGGGGGAATGCTCAACGGACTGCTGACCCTGAGGGGTGCCTGGGATAAGGTACGCGAAAGTGCGGTGCTCAAATTTATGGTCGTCGCGGTCACAGCTTATGGAATGTCAACTCTCGAAGGTCCTGTGCTCGCGCTCAAGAGTGTCAACGCTCTTTCCCATTTTACCGACTGGACTGTTGCGCATGTGCATATCGGTACTCTTGGCTGGAATGGATTCCTTACATTCGGCATTTTGTACTGGCTGATCCCGCGGTTGTACGGTACGAAGCTCTTTTCGCACAAACTCGCAAATCTGCATTTCTGGGTCGGGTTTCTCGCCATTCTGATATACGCTCTTCCATTGTATTTTGCGGCGATAACGCAGGGGCTCATGTGGAAAGAGTTTACGCCTGAAGGTTTTCTGCGCTATCCGAATTTCCTCGAAACTGTCCAACAGATAGTCCCGATGTATGTGATACGCGCAATCGGAGGGACATTGTACCTGCTTGGTGTGATTGTAATGATTTACAATCTCGCAAGGACAATGCGACAGGGGTCGCTTATACGTGAGGAAGTTGCCGAAGCTCCTGCACTCGCAAAACACTTTGAAGCCACAGGTTTCGACAGGAAGCCTCACAGGATTCTCGAACGTAAACCGGTTCAGTTTCTGATTCTGACGACTTTTGCGATACTCATTGGCGGGCTGGTCGAGATGATACCGACATTTCTCGTGAAATCGAATATCCCGACAATCAGCAGTGTGAAGCCATATACTCCTCTCGAACTTCAGGGACGGGATATTTATATAGGAGAAGGATGCTACAACTGTCACTCCCAGATGATTCGACCATTCAGGTCTGAGACTGAGCGATATGGTGAGTATTCCAAGGCGGGAGAGTATGTGTATGATCACCCATTCCAGTGGGGATCGAAACGCATCGGCCCCGATCTGCATCGTGTGGGCGGCAAGTACCCGGATGCGTGGCATTACAATCACATGAAAGACCCGACATCGATGTCGCCCGGATCGCTGATGCCGCCGTATCCCTGGCTGATAGAACAGAAGCTTGATAACAGCACTCTGGCATCCAAGATCAGAGTCATGCAGACTCTTGGAGTTCCTTACGAGCAGGGTTATGATACTATCGCACTTGATGATTTGAACAAGCAGGCACAGGCAATCGCTGATGGCCTGAAACAAGCGAGAATCGAAGTCGAGCCTGACAGGAAGATAGTAGCACTGATAGCGTATCTGCAAAGGCTTGGTATTGATATCAAGGGTAAGTCAAATCTCCTTTCGGAAAAGGAGGAATAGGCTATGTTAGGTGATATTCTCAACACGGTGACCGAAGCCCCTGTCATTGCCGCATTCAGCCTGACGGGATTTGTGGTCTTTTTTGTCGCCATGTTAATATGGGTGCTGAGGCTTGACCCTGATCATATACAGAAGATGAAGGAAATGCCGCTCGATTCGACGGCTTCGGATACTCAGAGGGAGAATCTCGATGGCTAAGTACGAAGATAAATTGCTCGATCATGATTATGACGGCATTCAGGAACTGGACAATGATCTCCCAAGATGGTGGGTCTGGTTGTTCTATGGCGCTATTATCTGGGCGTTTTTCTACATGATGTATTTCCATGTGCTGGACATCGGGTATTCGAGCAGGGATCAGTATCTCAAGGAGATGGACCCGAACTATGTCCGGGCAGACAAGAGCAGCGATACATATTTTGGAATACTTCCAAAATATCGATCACCCTATGATGATTCGAGATTCGCTTCGCTCATCAAGACACAAACGAAAGGCAGCGGTGGTATGACAGGCTTCAGCCGCGATGCAGACACACTGACATATATTGCGCTGACAGACAAAGCCGATATTGCCAAAGGCCGCGAAGTTTTCGTGTCGCATTGCGCATCATGCCATGGAAAAGCCGGTGAAGGTTTGATTGGCCCAAATTTCACGGATGATTACTGGCTTCATGGCGCGGGAATGACTAATGTCGTGAAGAGCATCAAGTATGGCTATCCTACAAAGGGAATGGTATCATGGCTCGGTACCCTCAAGACAGATCAGATCATGCAGGTTGCAAGTTATGTGCTGACTCTGAGAGGGACTAATCCGCCCAACCAGAAACCTCCACAGGGAGAGCTTGTCGAAGAATAGATTCAGATGTCGCCAGAAACCGACGGTTCATTCAGAGATACTCTGGCCACGATCGATCGTCGTGGCCGCAGGATATGGGTATATCCATCCCGACCCAGAGGGAAACTCTATACTGCCCGCAGAATCGTAGCGACATTTCTTCTGGTGTTCCTGTTCATCGCACCTTTTATCAAGGTGGGTAAGCATCCTCTTCTGCTGTTTGATATCGTACATCGACATTTTTTCATATTCGGGATTGAGATATGGCCTCATGATTTTCATCTGGTCGTTCTGAGTGTAATTGCATTTGCTGTCTTTGTAATACTTTTCACTGCCGCGTTCGGGCGACTCTTCTGTGGCTGGATATGTCCGCAGACAGTATTTCTCGAAATGCTTTTCAGGCGGATCGAATTTCTGCTCGAAGGTAACGGACCGAGGCAGCGATCATTTAATAAAGCCCCGATGAGCATCAATAAATTCGTCAGGAAACTGACCAAGCATGTGCTGTTTCTTGGGATTGCATTTTTGATCAGCAATATCCTGATCTCCTATTTTGTCGGTATCGATAAGCTCAGGGAACTTGTATCATCGTCGCCGACCGAGCATATGATCGGGTTCACACTGATGATGATATTCTCGCTGGCGATATACGGTGTCTATACCAGATTCCGTGAACAGGTTTGCACACTCGTTTGTCCATACGGGCGACTCCAGTCAGTCCTGCTCGATTCGAATTCAATCGTGGTCGCCTACGATCACCGTCGCGGCGAACCGCGCGGAAAGCGGGTCAGAGGAGAGTCGCGATCGGACAAGGGTGATTGTGTTGACTGTTCAATGTGTGTTCTCGTCTGTCCGACAGGTATTGATATACGTCACGGCACACAACTCGAATGTGTCAACTGCACCGCATGTATCGACGCCTGCAACAGCGTGATGAAAAAAGTCGGGCTGCCACCCAAACTGATACGCTACACATCACACGACCAGATTACAAAAGGAAAAGGATTTCGGATTACCGGTCGAATTGCGGCGTACACGGTTGTTCTGACTCTGTTGATTGGCTTGATTGGATTTCTCGCTGCCAGTCGATCAGTTGTAGAGACTACAATCCTGAGAGCGACCGGACGCACATACGATGAGCTTGAGGACGGGTCAATACGAAATCTTTATACTATTAAAGTTCTGAACAAGAGTGCTGATTCGTTGGATATCGAACTTCGTCTTGCAAGCCCTGATGGCATAATCGATGTCGTTGGGCCACCGCTGCATGCCGAGGCAGAGAAGAATGCTGAATCCGTCTTTGTAGTGCAGATTCCGCGGAAAGAATTGTTGACGACAACGACCCCTCTTGTAATCGAAGTCAGCGATGGCACTAAGATTCTTGAAGAAGTGCACACAACATTTTTCGGGCCTGAACCGGATTGGAACAAATGACAGAAAAGAAATCATCATGGGGATGGGGTGTTGCCGCCCTGTATGGCGGATTTGTACTCTTCCTGCTTATTCTCGTTGTGTATATTTCATTCCAGCGTTTCGAGATGGTTGAAGGCGACTACTATAATGAAGGACTGAAATACCAGCAGCATATCGACAAGGTTAATCGCACAATGGCTCTTGATTCTTCGGTGGTTATCAGATATTCGACATCGGATCGGGCATTGGATATTCTTTTTCCGTCTACATTCTTACCTGATTCGATCCGGGGAACGATACAGTTATACCGGCCTTCGAATTCGCTGCTTGATCGATCTTATCCCATTGATGTCTCCGGTGATTTTCGCCAGATTGTAGATGTTGATGATCTTGTGCCGGGACTTTGGAAGGTCAAGATAAACTGGCATTATGGTGCTGATGATTACTATAGTGAAAAGAAGATATTTGTTCCGAAGTGAGGGAGTATTGTGACGGCAGAATTCTGGAGCGCATTCGGTCTTGGTTTTCTTGGTAGTCTTCATTGTATCGGCATGTGCGGACCGATTGCGCTGGCGCTTCCGCGAGGCGCCGTCTCCCGCAAGGGTCTGCTGCTGACCAGACTATTGTACAACATCGGTCGCGTGATAACATACGCTTTCCTCGGTATAATCGCAGGTGTGATCGGAAAGAGCATCGCGATGGCAGGATTTCAGCAAGTGTTATCTATTGCAATGGGAATAGCTATCATCATAGCGGTTCTGGTTCCGTCAAGATTTCTCCGTAAGCTCGTACCCGGCAACCTTACTGAAAAGATACTCAGGCGCATGAAATCAACATGGTCACGATTCCACGGCAGACGCGGATTCTCAGGATTGTTTGTCATCGGTATTCTGAATGGCTTTTTGCCATGCGGACTTGTCTATGTTGCGATGGCGGCAGCAGCCACGACCGGCGGAGTAGCGAGCGCATCGATTTATATGGCGGTATTCGGACTCGGCACGATTCCTGTGATGTTCGCGGTCTCAGTTGCGGGGAGGCTTTTCGATGTGCGGCTTCGTCAGTTTTTCAATCGATTGATACCGGTCGGCGCGCTGGTTCTTGCAGTATTGCTGATACTTCGCGGCATGTCGCTCGGTATCCCATATATCAGCCCGAATCTCGACAAGATGATCACCACCAGTGAAGAGTCCTGTCATTGATTATGGTGATTTCTCACGTCCCAAGGGGACATGCTACTCTTCGGTTGCAGGTCGAAAGCCTTGTGCTTTCGACATTCCGTAATCAGTTGTGGCAGGTTTTGAGCCGCCGCGGGCGGGTTGTGACCTGACACATGAACGCCTGACCAACAGGAGCGTCAGGTCACATGCCCCCCTGGCGCGATTTCACAAGACCGGTCGCATCTTGTAATCGACAAATATGGACATCTGTCGGACACTTGATGTCACTCCCGCGCAGGCGGGAGTCTATTCTAACAACTATATATTCAATGGATTCCCGTCTTCACGGGAATGACAGTAACAAAGGAGTGCTTCATCATCACGCCCCCCACTTTCGAGTTGACAAAGCGATCCTGAATCATACATTATCGAGCTATGCGGGTCGGCATGTCTGGCCCGTGTGTACTATCCGGCGCTGACGCATGGAGGCGTCGGCTGCCGGTGCGATTGCCACGAGGCAACCAGAGTGCTGTCAGTTCTTGCGGATACGGAAACGAATACTTCCGAATCCGCTCTGGAACATAGAAAGGAGTAGCCGATGCGGCTGTTCGAGTTTGAAGCAAAGCAGCTTTTCAAAAAACAGGGAATTCCGGTGACTGAGGGGACACTGTGCGAAACGCCTGCCGAGGTGCGGAACGCCGTGATGAACCTTGATGGCAGAGGAATGCTTAAAGCGCAAATTCTGTCCGGAGGGCGCGGGAAAGCAGGTGGGATCAAGATGGCTGAATCGCCTGAGGAGGCTAACGACCTCGCAGAAATCATGTTCGATTCAGAAGTCAAGGGATATCCGGTCGAGAAAATACTTGTCGATCCCGTATTGAACATCCGAAGGGAATACTATCTCGGTGTTACTATCGACCGCGCGAAATACAAAATTGTTCTGATCGGTTCGCCAACAGGCGGAGTCGACATCGAGGAATTCGCGAGAAAGAATCCAAAGAAAGTCTTTCGGGAGGCATTCGAGATAACTGACGATATTTATTCGTTTGAGGCTTACGGCTTCGGTCTTCAACTCAATTTTCGCAAAGAAAAGCTCAAACAAGTATCGTCGATTATCCAGGGTCTTTTCAAAACATTCAAAGCCTATGATTGCAAACTCGCAGAGATCAATCCATTGGTCGAAACCGAGGAAGGCGATATGATCGCCGCAGATGCGAGAATATCCGTCGATGACGATGCACTTTTCCGGCACCCTGAGTTAGCCGAGATGGGAATTGAGAAACGTCACGAAGAAGGCGAGATGACGCCCCGTGAAAAGGAAGCTCGTGAGCAAGGTATTCCATATCTCGATCTCGATGGTAACATCGGCATGTTCCCGGGTGGCGCGGGGTTCGGGATTGTCGGCAACGATTTCATCAATTATTATGGCGGCAAACCTGCCAATTTCATGGATTCGGGCGGAGGACCATCCCCGGAACGACTCGCGAAAATGCTTGTGCTTCTCGATGAGAATCCGAATGTCAAGGCGATTTTCGGCGCACGGTTCGGCGGTATTTCCCGTTGCGATGATTTTGCGAAGGGCGTGATCATGTTTCTCAAGGATCACGGTCTTTCCAAACCGATGGTCATGCGAATGACAGGCAACAACTGGGAGGAAGGCGTCAGGCTTTTCGATGAAGCGAGGAAAGAGAGTCCTGAGCTGTTCGAGAGAATCGAAATCCACGGTATTGAGACGCCAATCGAGGATATCGCCAAGCGGGCTGTGGAACTTGCGAAGGAGGCTAAGTAATGGCTATTCTCGTTGACAAAGATTCGAAGATACTTGTACAGGGTATAACCGGCACAGCCGGACGGTTTCACACAAAGCGCATGAAAGAGTATGGCACCAACATCGTCGCAGGAACATCGCCCGGAAAAGGCGGCGAGATCGTCGAGGATGTCGCGGTCTATGACACAGTAGAGTTCGCAATGGATTCGACAGGTGCGGATACGTCAGTCATATTCCTGCCCGCACAGTTTGTGAAAGAGGCCGCAATCGAAGCTATCTGGGCCGGTATGAAACTGGTCGTAGTTATACCTGAACACATTCCGATTTTCGATATGATGGAGATTCGTAAAGAGGCCAAGCGTTACGGTTCAACTGTGATCGGTGGGAATACGCCGGGGATTATCTCACCCGGGCAGGTGAATCTCGGAATCATGCCGGATATCGCGTTCAAACGTGGTAAGATCGGTACTGTGTCGAGATCCGGATCGATCACATATTATGTTGCGGACACGCTGACTCGCACTGGTTATGGCGAAACGACTTGTGTCGGTTTAGGAGGAGATCCGGTACTCGGTTCGACATTCAATGATATTCTGAAGATGTTCGAGGAGGATCCTGAGACAGAGGCCGTCGTCATGTGTGGCGAGATTGGCGGAGTTTATGAGGAGATAGCCCGCGATACGATCCAGCGTATGAAAAAACCTGTGATTGCCATGATCGGCGGTGTGCATGCTCCTCCCGGTAAGCGCATGGGACATGCAGGTGCGATTGTCGAGGGTTCGATGGGTACGGCGAGAACCAAGCTTAAAGCTCTTGAATCGGCGGGCGCCAAGCCTGCAAAGACATTCCTCGATATTCCGAGGTTACTCAAAGAAGCAGGGATCGAACCGGTGGAAGAATCATAAGATCATTTGATATATTTATACAAACCCCGCGCTGTATAATCAGTGCGGGGTTTTGTTTATGACGGATGTTTAATCTTGTGAAATTATCGCAGGAGTGG
>JAJRZO010000275.1 GCA_024275215.1 Candidatus Zixiibacteriota bacterium
GCTCTATCCGCCGGGCAGCGATTGTTCGATGCCTACAAAGAAATGGCCGCGTCCGGTGACAGCGCCCGCGCACTTCAGATATTCGAATTCATTGAGAAGAACATCCCGGAATTCTGGGAGCCTCCGTTTATGCGCGCCAGAGTCGATTCCATGTACGGACTCGAAATAAAACCGGACTCTGTTTACAAGCTAAACTATCTTGCGTTTGTTGATCAACTTCTCAAATATGCTCCTGACAGCTATTACTACCATCAGTTCCGTGGCATGGCGCTTCAGGAACTTGGCAGGCCAGAGGAAGCTATCAAGTCATTTGAGACGGCGTATGACATCATGCCGACGTCATCACTCGCATATCGATCACTGATCGCCGCATATATTCAGAGCGGTCGTTATGCTGACGCCGTGAATGTATCGCGGAAGTATCTCATCCTGAATCCTACCGACCAGAATGCCCGCCGACTGGTGAATGCCTACAATACTCAACAAATGCCAAAGGGACCGTAGCAATGGGTGGGCTGTCGACTTTGCACTTAAGAGAAGTAACCGAATAGCTAAGCAGCTAAGTAGGGCAGGTGTCCCCGATACCTGTCGACAGGGTATCGCAGGAGTAAGACATTCCTGCGCTATTCGTGGTTTCGACCTGTTCGAAGCTTTGCAGGGATCCTTACCTATTGCATCAACATCCTGCGCAGGGCGCTGGGCCGCCACTGAATATGTATGTGATCAGATAGACGACATCGTCGATGTCGATTGCCGTACTGCAATCAGCATCACCTGAATTCAATGGATTAGGTGCGGGGCCGCCAGAGAATATATATGTAATCAGATAGACGACATCATCAATGTCGACTTTCTGGGAACCATCAGCATCGCCACAAACATAACTGATCAGCGAAAGCAGCGAAACATCATCGAAACATGTCTCGCAACCGGTCCCGATCAGATGGACATAGCCTTCCCTGAGGAAACCCTTGAGGCTGCCATCATCATATTGGAAATCGAGTTTGTCATCCCGCGACACTTCGATTTGTTCACCGACATATCTAATCGAAAGTTCATGCCACAGACTATCGGAACCATCCCACTCAGTAGTATCGATGACCTTACATTCTTCATGGATAAGCTGTCCGGCTACTATGACATAAAGACAAAACTCACATGTCGCGCGCGTGTATTCGACATAAATACCATAGTCACCATAAACGCTCCACCATGCAAGAGCGCGATGGTTGTAATCGATTGGCGCGATGAAATAGTTTTTAGCGGTAAGTACAAAACCCTCGCCGAATGTAAACGAACTCACGGTTCGCAGCTCAGCTCCGCTACCTCATGTCGGGCATTCTTCAATACAGGTTTTGCCATCGAGAACATTCCAGATTCCAAGAATCGGTACCCAGTTTTCCAGGCTGTCGTTTTCGAAATCTTCCTGAAAAAGAATCTTATCAGCGAAAACAGTACTGCTTGAGACAAGCAGGAACAAACCCGCCATCAACAGCATACGTAGGTGAGTTGATTTCACTATGAACCTCCGAGGCGTTGCAGGTGCTAACATGCCAATTACTATTGAATATATCCTATTTACGTATCTGTGCAAGAGGATTCTTGATCCAAGCTAAAGGAAAATCAAGAAAGAGCTGGAGATACGAATCGATTTGGGTTAGATTCATAAGGTTAGACACCGCTTCTCGTATTGGCGAATTAACTTAGCCGGAGATCGAACCAATTGTGATTAATCCTGTACCAATAATCAGTGATAACAAGAAAGCAGATTGTCATTAGGGAGGCCTTGGTATGCTGCGAAGTTTAGTCGTTTTGATTGTCTGCCTGGCATTCGTATCGGTTGCCGGAGCAACAGAGTACACTATGGAATCGTTCGACAGCGTCACCAGCAATGTATTTGACGATGATGCGCTGGTGAACATCTGTCGCGAATTCTATGAGAACACAGACGATATCGATCTCGCTCGCAAAGTCCAGAGTATGTGGCAGAGCATTGATGAAGAAAATGTGAAAGAATATTTCGCGGGACTTGCTGCAACAAATGCAGATTCTCCGAAGGTCCTTTATCTCTATGGGCGCGTCCTGGATGATCCCATCGAACAGATAAAGGCTGGCAGGAAAGTGGTCGAACTCGATCCAAAATGGTCGTATGGTTATCGTCTGATTCTTGCTACATACGCCAATTATCTTTTCATGGGAATGGGTGACGATATAGACACTGCCGCTATTGCTGTGGAACTCCCGACAGACGGTCATCTCTTCATGAAGTGGGTTGAACTCGAACCTGATAATCCTGTTGCAAATCAATTCCTCTATGAATATCAGGTTTATACGGGCAGGTATGATGATGCTCTCGCCGGATTAAAGAAGGCGCAGGGTCTTGCAATGCGCTGGGCTAATAATGGCGCATTCGCCGAACTCTATGCAAAGATGGGGCGCCTTGATGATGCGCTCGCATCAACGAAAGCGGATATCGAGAGTTACGCTGGCGCCATACCTGCAGATAAGATGGATTTCTATATTCAGAAAAGTTATGTGAGCGCGTTGCGCAATGCCGGTAAGTATGACGCAGCTATTGAATATTTGAAGAATCTGCCGGAGTACGATACCAGCAGTGACATCGAATATGATCTCGCCTGCCTGTATGCACTGACAGGCGACACTGAAAACGCAATGAAATGCCTCGACAAATCTGCTGAACTTGGCTGGAACAATTCTCGGCAGTTAACAAATGATGAGGATTTGAAATCTCTTGCAAGCGATTCACGGTGGGATGGTATTGTCAGGACTGTCGCGGCCAACCACGAAGCCGGCATGGATGAACGAAAAGCTGAGGCGCTTGCGGGAAAAATAGAGAGGGATACGCCTGATGGTATCATGGTTGATCTGGATGGCAACAAAGTATCATTCGCCGATCTTCGCGGAAATGTTGTTGTGCTTGATTTTTGGGCGACATGGTGCGGTCCGTGCAGGATGGCGATGCCATTAATTGATGAATTCGTAAAGGATCACAAAAAAGATGGCGTGCGGGTGATCTCCTTGAATGTCTGGGAGAAGGGCCGAAAGAAAGCACGCAAATTTATGGATGATAACGGCTATGCGATGGAGTTATTGTTTGGTAGCAATGAACTGACGCAGGCATTCGGTGTGAGAGGCATTCCGACGCTGGTCGTGATCGATAAGAACGGCAAGATTCGTTATCAGGAATCGGGCTACAACGACGGACTCGTTGACAATCTCATCTGGTGGACTGATGATTTACTGGGGAAGCAGTAAGTTTATGCAATCTGCTGGAAACCCACCCGACGCTATGACTTTGGGCGGGCTACCGGTTACACTTTGGAGAAGAAATCATGAGCGAAAACAACTCGACCGATATGGATATAAAATCCTTGATGGATGAGCTGGCAGACAAGGATGGCATGATTCGTCAGAAAGCAAGGGAATCGTTAGTGGCTCTTGGTAAAACTGCTGTCTCTTCTCTCATAGAAGCTTTACGAAATTCCGCATCAGATCAGGTTCGCTGGGAAGCAGCCAAAGCACTCGGTGCAATCGGCGACACCAAATCAATACCTGCATTGGTGGATGCGCTCGAAGATAGCGATTCCGATGTCACATGGTTAGCTGCCGAAGCATTAATTAAGTTCGAAAAAGCAGCCTGGGTGCCATTGCTTGAGAAACTGGTCAAGAGTGGGCCGGATTTTACTGTATTGCATCAGGGAGCACATCATATCTTGCGGGAACAGCAAGCAGATGGATTCGACGACTTGCTAAAGACTCTCGTAAAGACTTTAGATTCCGGCACCGATCCCGAATCGGTGATGGTAACTGCTCATGAAATCCTGAATCGAATAAAGTCGGAATCATGAACAGACATTCATGCACATGTCGGCGGTATATCGGTGTCTGTATTGGTTAACCATTGATAACCGTGCGGCACACCGTGGCAAATACAATGCTGCGATGGAAAAACATGGGTGTAACAATAAACATCCTGCAACTTGTAAATCCTGCGGCATAACAGGAAAAGGAGAACTCCTTTTATGGAACGCAATGCCGGTCAACCTGAAGCTTCCGGGGCAAAGTCGGGGTTCGAGGACGATCTGAAATCCATTCCTGTGCCGGAGCTGTTTACAAAACTGGGAACATCACCGGATGGCCTCAGTCAAGCCGAAGCGCAGAAGCGGCTCACACAATATGGACCTAATGAGATTGAGGAAAAGAAAAGCAATCCGTTCCTCAAATTCTTCACCTATTTTTGGGGGCCTATTCCATGGATGATCGAAGCAGCCGTGATCCTCTCGGCTGTGGCCGGGCACTGGGCGGATTTTGCTATCATCCTGCTCCTGCTTTTTGCCAACGCTGTTGTCGGATTCTGGGAAGAACATCAGGCAGGTAATGCCATTGCCGCTTTGAAGGCCAAGCTGGCTATCAATGCCCGGGTGAAACGTGACGGAAAGTGGAATGTCCTGCCGGCACGCGAACTGGTGCGGGGCGATGTAATTCGCCTGCGTATGGGCGATATTGTGCCCGCGGACGCGCGCTTGCTGGAGGGTGATCCTCTGGAAGTGGATCAGTCCGCACTGACAGGAGAGTCGTTGCCCGCCAGGCGCAAATCCGGCGACGCAGTGTTTTCCGGTTCGATCATTCGCAAGGGTGAAATCGGCGCACTGGTTTATGCAACAGGTGAAGGCACTTACTTCGGCAAGACCGCGCAACTGGTGCAGGAAGCACAAACTATCAGCCATTTTCAACGTGCTGTTCTGAAAATTGGCAATTATCTGATCATACTCGCGGTGGCACTGGTGGCAGTTATTATCGCTGTCGCAATCTACCGCGGCGACCCGATTCTCACCACATTGCAGTTTGCTCTGGTGTTGACAGTAGCCGCAATTCCCGTGGCGATGCCGACAGTATTGTCGGTGACGATGGCTGTCGGAGCGCGTTTGCTCGCCAGGAAAAAGGCTGTTGTGAGCCGATTGGTGGCCATCGAGGAATTGGCGGGTGTGAATGTACTATGCGCGGATAAGACCGGCACACTGACCCAGAATAAGCTGACATTGGGAGATCCGTTCAGCGTGAATAATGTCTCTTCTGAAGAAGTCATTCTCAACGCTGCGTTAGCATCGCGTGCGGATAATAATGACACTATAGATATGGCCGTGCTGGGTGGTCTGAATGATGAAGATTCGTTGAAGGCCTATGATGTGATTCATTTCAAGCCATTCGATCCGGTGCATAAGCGCACCGAAGCCATCATCAAGGGTGCGGACGGAAACGAGTTCAAGGTAACCAAGGGCGCACCTCAAGTGATTCTGGCGTTGTCCGCAAATGCTGGTGAAATAGAATCTTCAGTCGAGAAGGCAGTCAATGAATTCGCCTCACGTGGCTTTCGTTCATTGGGTGTAGCACGGGCAGAGGGCGATGGTCCCTGGCAATTCATGGGCGTGCTGCCTCTGTTTGATCCACCACGGGAAGAGGCTATGACAACCATCGCGACCGCCCGACAGATGGGAATAAGTGTCAAGATGGTAACGGGCGACGCGCTCGCCATCGCTCGGGAAACCGCAAGGAAACTGGGGCTGGGTACAAATATCCTCGATGCCAGTGGTTTCGGCGACACGAAACATCGAGAGACAGCGCAATTAGCGGAGTCCATCGAGAATGCGGATGGGTTTGCCCAGGTATTCCCCGAACACAAATTCCATGTCGTAGATGTCTTACAACAACGCGGCCATATTGTCGGCATGACGGGCGATGGAGTAAACGATGCTCCCGCGCTGAAGAAAGCGGACTGCGGCATTGCCGTTTCGGGCGCAACGGATGCGGCGCGCGCTGCAGCGTCTATAGTGCTGATGACGCCAGGGTTGTCGGTGATCATCGACGCGATTAAAGAAAGCCGCAAGATTTTTCAGCGAATGAACAGTTACGCCATATACCGAATTGCCGAAACGATTCGTGTTCTGTTTTTCATGACTCTGTCCATTCTTATTTTCAATTTCTATCCTGTTACGGCAGTGATGATAGTCCTGCTGGCATTGCTCAACGATGGCCCCATTCTGGCCATTGCCTATGACAATGTTCATTACAAGAACCAGCCCGAGGCCTGGAACATGCCGCTCGTATTGAAAATATCTACAGTACTCGGCATTGCCGGAGTTGTGGCATCGTTTATGCTTTTTTACCTTGCAGAAAAGATGTTCCATCTTACTCCGGAGGTTATTCAGACTTTCATGTTCCTCAAACTCGCAGTAGCGGGTCATTTGACGATATTTGTCACTCGTACTCGGGGCCCCTTTTGGTCAATTGCTCCTGCTCCGAGCCTGTTGTGGTCTGCTATTGCTTCGAAACTGTTGGCTACGATTGTAACGGTCTATGGTGTGTTCATGACTCCGATAGGCTGGAAATGGGCATTGCTGATCTGGGGCTATGCGCTGGCGTGGTTCCTCGTGAATGACCGTCTGAAACTGATCGCGTATCGGATATTCGATCGTACAAAAGCAAAAACCCCATCCGACTTGAAAACGTCAATAGCCAAACCGGCTTAGTGGAACGGTAAAATTCGCTATTTCGTTGTCAGAAATCACTGGGGACCACCTGATGTTATGATATACAAGAGCAGGGATACTTATCGAGAGTATTTCTTGCCAATCGCCTTCGGTCAGTTTTTATTCCTGTGGCAAACATTCTTTCGATCAAACAATCAACAAGCCTGTGCGTCAATTCTCCTGGAGTAACTGAACTAAGGACATGCTTGTGAAACGTGTGGCGATATATCTGTCGATTACAGCAGTTCTTCTCCTGACCTGTTCAAAGAAAAGCTCTGGACCGGTGAGGATCGAACAACCTGATAATCGGATTCCTTTTGATCAGATACTGGACTTCCAGAATGAGCAGGGGCAACTGCTTGACTCTCTCCTGACTGAACTCGATACCATTAAGGCGAAAGCGGAAGTCCTGAAAGCCGTGTTGAAGAGACGGGATATCGTCAAGCGTGTGATTCCGACAAATCAGGGAATTACATTCCTCTACATAGATGGTTCGAGAGGAGGAATCATGATCGATCCGGAGGATTTCGCCAATGTCGCCGCGAAATCTCCTGTTCAGGGTGACTCAACGAATCCAGTACCTTGTGATACTTGCGATATTCCCAAATCCGGCAAAACAGCATTCCTTTGTCCGATATATTCATCGCGGAAAAAGTACGCGGATTCGATCATATCCAGTATAGAATCAGCAGTTCGCAAGACAGATTTTGACGACCCGGAAGTCTATCTCGATGACAGTTGCGGGCTTGCGGCGTTCGCCAATCTGACTCGATACGGCATCGTGCATATCTATTCGCACGGATTCGTATGGCCATCGAAAGATTCCATCGACAATATCTATCTGATGACAGGCGAGCGTGCAACAGAAAAAACAGGGCAATCATACTCACAAGACATCGAAGTCGGAAGTGTCATCCCCGTTTATGTCGGCGGAAGAGGGAACAGATTGTTCATCAGTCCCGGTTTCATTTCAACAAGAAATGTATTCGCCGATGGTGATATGCCGATTTTTTACCTTGGATTCGGCTACAGCATGCTCGGCACATGGCAGAGAGCCTTGACAATAGTTTCGAAAGTCGGGGTCTGCATCGGTTATGACTGGCGGATTTTCGCCGACAGGAATGTCGATTGGGCATCGGGTTTCTATTCCAAAATGTCTGACACGACAACACCCACTCATACATCGATTCTGGATTGGTATAATTGCACAAATAGATTCTACATCGATGACTATGAGATCATACCACCTACGCCACGCAAAACATCTATCGAATTCAACGGACTTTCAAGCATCTCGCTGTGGCAGGAGCGCAGGGCATTGCAGCTTGACCGTATTTTTCCCACAGTTGGTTATCCTGGTATACTTGTTAAACTATACGGCAGTGGTTTTGGATCTTCGCCTGATATTGGAAGAGTCACGTTGGGAGATATCGATGTTGAAGTGACCAACTGGTCAGATGAACTCATTACAATCCTGATACCGGACGATGCGGTCTCAGGTGACATAATTGTCTCTGTTGGAGAGGATTCCAGCAATCCAATCAGATTTCTGGTTTCATGGATAAATGGAATAGTACCTAAATGGGGAAGTAGCGGAACACCTGTTTCTGTTTTTGGATCGGGGTTCGGTAACAAAGTCAGTCAGGTCATTTTCGAGGGTGATAATGCTCTGGGGGAAGTGACGGCATGGTCTGACACTCTTATAAATGTCCTCGTACCTGAGGACGCTGTTTCAGGGACTGTTAAAGTTTTTGTCGGAGGCGAATTAATCAACTCCAGCCATGTGTTCAAAGTAATGAGAATCGATTCATTGATTCCGGACAGAGGATTAGATGGCGATACAATCTCGGTAATTGGTTCAAACTTTTTGGATTATAAAATAACTGATAGTGTCATGTTCGGCGATGCTCTCGGTACTATCACATACTGGTCTGACACGCTTGTAAATGTTATCGTACCGCAGATCGAGTCAACCCGTGAGATCACACTTCATGTCAAGGGCAATGTCAGCAATCGAATCGAATTCACACATTTCGGGGTAACCAGTCTTCAACCGACATGGGGAC
>JAJRZO010000276.1 GCA_024275215.1 Candidatus Zixiibacteriota bacterium
GAGCAGCGTTGACACATGCCTGATAATTCGGCAAACCTTCGCCGGATTTGTCCTTTTCATCGAGACAATCAAGAATACGATTCCGGTTGATCAAATTGATTGAGCCGGTTTCGGCGAGATCGGTCAGGAGAATCTCAGGAAGGCCCGATGACAGCCAGTCAAGACTATCATCGCCGGTTTTATTTTCAAATCCGAGAATCGCGAGCGCGTTTTCTTTCGCAAGCAATCCTGAGGTTGGTGCGTTTTCAGAATCGTTAGTTGCGAAATATACAGCCAGTAATGAAGCAACAACGGCTATTGCGATGAAGATAAATTTAGAGGTATTTATTTTATAAACTCGCATCTTCTGATGATATGTCGAAGCGTCTGCGATAGTCGAAGTCGTTTCAGAGATTGAGCTGTCATACTGACGCCTTAGACTTCGCAAATCGACGACAAGATCCCTCGTATCCTGATACCGATCGGCAGGATCTTTCTGAAGGCACTTGTCAACGATTCTCTCAAGTTCAGCCGGAATTGCTTCGTTTTTCCTTCGTAAAGGTTCCTGCTTTGCTTCTAATATTTTAGCAAGAGTAGAGACTCGATCCTGTCCGTCGAATGGGAAATCACCTGAAAACATTCTATACAGCATTATTCCAAACGAGAAAATATCCGACCTGCTATCAACAGTTCCTCCTCGCGCCTGTTCAGGCGACATATATGTCACCGTGCCGAGTATTTTCCCCTCCTGAGTCAGTTCCCTGGAGACAGTTTGAGTACTCTCCGGCTCGTCGGATGTCACAGCAGATACAACAGGCTTGGCAAGTCCGAAATCGAGAATCTTCGGTTCGCCATTTTCATCGATCCTGATGTTATCGGTCTTGATGTCACGGTGGACGATACCCATCTTGTGAGCAGCGGCGAGACCTGCAGCGATTTTCTCGGCTATACGCAGGAGTTCCTTCTGATTCGAGACCCTGTCGCGTAGATGATCTGTCAGCGAGCTGCCTTTGACATACTCCATTACGATATAGCTGATTTCTTTACCGGAGTTTTCATCGGTGGCACGACCGATATCGTAAATCGACATGACATTCGGATGTGAAATACCTGCTGCTGTCTTCGCTTCCCTTGTAAATCTCTCCAGTCTTTCGGC
This sequence comes from Candidatus Zixiibacteriota bacterium, assembly GCA_024275215.1. Classification (GTDB taxonomy): domain Bacteria; phylum Zixibacteria; class MSB-5A5; order JAABVY01; family JAHJOQ01; genus JAJRZO01. The sequence continues at coordinate 1,136 of JAJRZO010000276.1, forward strand.
GCTGTCGAAAAACTCGGCCTGTAGAATCTTGAGAGCGACCAGTCGACTAAGTTTTAGATCTTCGGCGAGATAGACCTCACCCATCCCACCCTCACCGAGTTTTTTCTCTATTCTGAAATGTGAGAATCCCTGACCTGCCTGCAACATCATGAACTCGCTTTCTTGAGAATCAGCATTGTGATGTCATCCGATTGTGGAGAATCGCCGACAAACCCCCTTATGTCATCCATAATGGAATCGACGATTTCTGATGGTTTGAGAAATCTCGATTTTTTCAGCAGAGATTCGAGTCTTTCCTCGCCATACTGATCGGCGGCTTGTTCCTCGACACCACTTGTTTCGGTCTGTTGCGCTTCGGTTACGCCATCCGTGAAAACATATAGCAAGTCGCCATTGTTCAAATCAAGTTCCCCTGTAGACCAATCACCGAAGTCAAACGCGCCTATCATAAATCC
>JAJRZO010000277.1 GCA_024275215.1 Candidatus Zixiibacteriota bacterium
ATCATGCTCGATACTGAAATCTGAACAAAAACATTCGGGAGAGACTATGTCTCTCCCGATAATGAGAATCCTAATATGCCAGGCACAAACTACATTCAGGGAATGAATTCCAATCTTGACACGGCGGCGATTGTTGAAGCCATAATAAATGCCGAAAAAGGTCAGGTCAGGATCATGGAGGCGCAGCAGGTAGAACGAACAAATAAGATCACTACCTACAATTCTATTTCCGCTTTGCTGCTCGGACTGAAATCGAAAGTATCTCTTCTCACGAGGCAGTCCTCGTTCAACAAGACGCAGTTATCGGTTTCGGATGAATCATACGCTACAGCCGCAGTATCGGGAAATGTCACATCAGGGGTATACAGGATCAGTATAGATCAGCTTGCAAGAAACCATCAGATTGCAAGTCAGGGTTTTGCTGATGATGATACGACAAAAATAGGTACCGGAACATTCAAGATCAAAGTCGGCGATTCTGCTGAAACAACAATCACAATTGATTCAACGAATAATACATTGTCGGGACTCAAGGATGCCATCAATGCATCCGGGGCGGCTGTGACTGCTTCGGTGATCAACGACGGATCGGCAAATAACTCATATCGGCTGCTTATGACTTCGAAGCAGACCGGATTATCCAATCAAATAGTAATCACGAATAATCTTTCCGGCGGCACCGCACCAGACTTTACAACCGCGAGCTTTGATTCGCCGGAAACGCTTACATGGTCGAGCGCAGCAACTTCGACGATCTCACTCGGAGCAACCGCCTCGTATTCTGGTTCTGCAAATAAGACATATACATTCACGGTTCAGGGTACAGGCACTCAGACAATAGGGTCTGGTGACATCCTCGTGGACTGGACTGACGGCACGAATTCCGGGACTGTTACCGTGTCATCAGCAGGCGGGGAAGTAGCTCTGACAGGCGATGGCTCTGACGGACTTACACTCAGTTTTGCGGCTGGTGATCTGGTCGCGGGCGACTCATTTCAGGTGCAGACATTTGCCCCGACAATCCAGCAGGCGCGTGACGCGAGAGTGTCCATCGGCTCGACTGACGGCGGAGGGTCACCGATTACTGTGACATCCTCAAATAACACCATAGAGAATGTCATACCGGGTGTCACACTCAATCTGAAAAGAGAAAGTGATGCCGTAACGCCGGATATAACGATTAAAAGCGAATTTGATACTGCGGGAGTGCGGTCTTTGATCGATGATCTTATTTCGCAATACAACGAAGTAAACAGTAAAATCGATGATTATTTGAAATTCGATCCTGAAACCAAAGAGGCCGGAATTTTGATCGGTGATTCGACCCTGATGTCTGTCCAGTATCAGTTAAAGGGACTGACGACCACCGTTGTCGACGGTATTGATTCAGGATATCGAACACTTGCCGATGTGGGAATACGGACGAGTAGCCTGGGTCAACTCAGTGTAGCTGACAGCAGTGCGCTCACCGATGCGCTCGAAAACAATCTTGAAGATGTCATACGGCTTTTCACAGACTGGGGAGAATCTGACAACTCAAAGATTACATTCCTTAATTCGACTTATGACAGCAAGATGTCGCCACTTGACGGCTACGATATAGACATTACGCAGGCTGCAACGAAGGGTTACCTGCAGGGGACTGAGCTGAATGATCCATCGGAGACACCGCTCGTAATAGGTAGCAATAACAATACTATCAAGCTTGTAGTCGATTCGCGAGTCTCTGAAGAAATCAAATTGACAGAAAAAACCTATAACAGTTGGGAAGAACTGGTTTCAGAAATACAGACTCAAATAGACAATGATGCAAACATCGGTTCCTACGGACTTGAAGTGAGTTACTCTGATCTGGGTAGCACAGGTTTTCTGAAAATTGAATCCGGTTCTTACGGATCTTCCTCGAAGGTGGAAATCCAGGGCGGTTCGTCGAACAGTGCGTTAACAACGCTTGGCCTTGCCGAAGCTGTTTCACATTCCGGAAATGATGTGGAAGGTACTATCAACGGTGAGGCTGCAGAAGGTAGCGGCCAGATGCTCGTCGGCAAAGAAGATAATGAAACTACTGCGGGAATCCGTCTGAAAGTTGAATTGACTGCTGATGATCTCGGTGAAGGCGCTGAAGCTAATCTGACTTTCACCAAGGGAGTCGCCAGCCAGTTTGATGCGTTGCTCGACAGCCTTACCAAATCATCTGAGGGTATGATGGCCCGGCGGGCGAGTGCGATCCAGAAACAGATAGACTACACGCAGGATAGGATC
>JAJRZO010000278.1 GCA_024275215.1 Candidatus Zixiibacteriota bacterium
CGACAGGTGAAGAGCCGCCGTACACGAATTGACGGCGACAGCGTACTTTGCTCCTGTGTATTCTGATATTTTCTGTTCGAACTCGTGACATGCGGGCCCCGATGTAAGCCAGCCGCTTCGAAGTATTCTTGCGATATACGCCGCCTGTCGGGCTGTAACAGGAGTCTTATAGAAAGGTATGTATTTATCTTTCAGTCGAGCCATGATCATCCATACGATTCGTTATTCCCTGTCGCCAGCGAATATAGGCATGTATTGACATCTCTGCAACCAGTTAAGTACCAAACACGAGAGTGTTCGCGAGAAACTCTTCGGAATACCTGCCACTCTGGAGCATCAGCATATTGTTGACAAGTGTAACAGACTGCTTTATCATTCGTTAAGTAGCTGTGATAATCTGCAATCTGGTTGCCCGGAGACTGTACGCAAGTAAAACCATGTTATCTGCACATCACGAATAAAAAGCAGCATGAGAATATTCCTCGGTTACCCTTCTCAGGCATCATTCATTCTGCGGGACATAAAAATCCTGCAATCCAAATACCATGTGGCCGCTCGAAAGATCCGCCACTGGAATCCATTCAGACTCGCCGGGGATCTATGGAGTGTGTTTCGTTCTCGTGTGATAATTTTCTGGTTTGCCAGCTTTTACATTATACCGACATTTCTCGCGGCAGTAGTTCTGGGTAAAAAGACGGTTGTCATTGTTGGCGGATATGAAGCAGCGAATCTGCCCGATCCTGGTTATGGACAGGCAAGATTCACAATCAGAAAACGTGTACTCAGGCTGATATTACTTGCATCAGACCTCATTCTGGCAGTATCTCGCTCATCACAAAAAGAGATTGTCTGCAATCTTAATATCCCTCAGGAACGAGTTAAGCTTCTATATCATGGATTCGAGGATATCGCTGCCGGCAAGCTCACAACCAAGCAGCAAACTGTCGTCAGTGTTGGCAATCTCAATCTGGAAACATGGCTCAAGAAGGGAATTGAAGATTTCTTTCGGGTTGCCGAACAATTACCCGACATTCCTTTTTTCTATGTTGGCAAAGCATGGTTTGATTATGAAAAGCAGTGGGGTGGCCCGCTTCCGCAAAACTTGACCATGACAGGGCAAGTACCATTCGAACAGTTAGGCGATTATCTTGCCCCTGCCAAAGTCTATCTGCAATTGTCACGCCATGAAAGTTTCGGCTGCTCTGTAGCAGAAGCAATGCTGTTTGGTTGTATTCCGGTTGTGTCCGACGCATACGCTCTGCCCGAGGTTGTCGGCGACTCTGGTTTTGTAGTTTCTACTCGCGATTCGGAAAAGATCGCTGACACGATAAAACAAGCTCTGGCATTGCCGGAAAGCAGAGGACATAGATGCCGTCAGCGGATTCTGGGTCACTTCTCATACGAACAACGCCGGGACAAACTGCTTGAACACATAGAGAACCTGAAGTGACCGACACCACATCTTTATAGACCTTCTTTCCCTGATCTGAACGGTAATGCCGCGACCAGAGATTTGTATGCGTAGGATAGGTCGTTCGATTTTAGCAGGAGAAAATCACTTAATCGTGCTTCAGACAATTTCATATAGTATCCGGCTACAACACCGAACGCCAGAAGATTCGTGATAGATGTTGCCAATGCAGCGCCGATCAAACCGATGCCTGGAATTAGCATGTAGTTCAAAACAATGGTAGCTATTAACGAAACAACAGAAGCGTATGCGCCATATTGAGGTTTGCCGAGACCATCAAGCCCCCCCATCAGCATCCTGAACAAGCCCATCGCTATCACACCCGGCATAATCAGAATAAGCGGGAATATCGCTGACGAGTAGTCAGGTTTATATACGATCTTTTCCATAATCGGAAACACAAGGCAGATAGCCGTTCCAATCAATACGAGTGCAAGGACTGACAATCGAGTCACACGGTTTGTCAAAACTACAGATTGCTCTTTGGTTCGGCCTGAGACATGAGGAAATAAAACAAAGTAAAGAACCAGAGGGACAAACAGCACAAGCTCCGCCCAGTTCAATGCGACAGAATAAATGCCGGCAAATGCAACAGTCAGGAAAAAATTAGTCATCATCAAATCCATCCTGCTGGCAATCTTGCGGGTCAAAGCGCCGACCTGACTCCTTATCCCCCAGCTCGCGAGATATTTGATTACAACAGGATTGTACTCGAAGCCTCTCCTTCCTTTGCTTTTTCTCCAATTCATCGCAATTCCGAGAGCCGAGGCCATTGCAAGTGCAACAGTAAAAGAAAACAGTACAGCCCACTCATCTTTCCTGAAAAGAAATACAACCAACATTAGTGTAATAAGATACAGTGCATTGAATGCAAGCCCGACTATGTTAGCCCGAGTGATTTCGCCTGTACCTTGCAGGAGTCCTGTCTGGATATCCAGCAGGATATCAAATGGTGCAATTACAAATGCCGCTCCCACGAGGATGAAACTGATTTCACCGAAATGACCCTGCGAGTGCAGGAAATAGAATGTCGGTATCAATATCGCCGACCACACCACGAACAGAATCGGGTATGCGAAATTAAGATTCCGAGTCAGTGTATCGAAGTCGTACTTGCCTTTTCTCAGGCAATAAACAGCCGCAGCCTCGAATCCCATCGTCATGATCACCTTCAACAATCCAACTATGTAGATCGTGATGGCAATCTGACCTTTGACTTCCTGCCCAAGATTCGAAGCTATGATTGAAACTACGAATGCAAGCGGCAACATACCAACACGCAAAACGAAAGTGTTTATGCTGTCTTTTGCAAACATACGGCTATCTCAATCCGGTTTTAGAACCGCAAGGATACACAGCAAAGTGCGGCCTGTTGCGACCGCACTTGTTATTTATCATTCTGTTTACACTGGACATGCACATCCAGAGCATAAAGAGTCGCCTTACTTATTGTAAAACGCCTTGATAGTCTCGATCACAAACTGCTGCTCATCATCGGTCAACTCAGGGAACACCGGCAGCGAGATCACCTTGCCGGCTTTTTGCTCCGAAATCGGAAGCGACCCTCGTTTATATCCAAGCTCATCATAACATTTCTGAGCATGCAAAGGAACCGGATAATATGTCTCACAGCCGATTTTCTTCTCGCGCAGATGGTCACGCAGTTCATCACGATTCGGGACTGCTATCGTGTACTGATGATATATATGAGTGTTGCCATCCATAACGCGCGGAGTCGTAACCTGTTCAACATCGGCAAAAGCCTGATCATAGACAGCCGCTTTCGCTCGTCGTGCCGCCGACCAATCCTTCAGATGTTTGAGTTTCACCGAAAGAATGGCAGCCTGCAACGTGTCGAGCCTGCTGTTGTAACCGATATGCGAATGATAATACTTCGGCTTTGCGCCATGCACACGAAGTGTGCGAGCGAATTCCGTTTTCTCTTCGTGATTCGAAATAATCATGCCGGCATCACCCGCAGCGCCGAGATTCTTCGACGGGAAAAAAGAAAAGCATCCGAAATCTCCCATCGTGCCTGCACTGCGATCTTTGTACGTGGCTGACAGTGCCTGCGCAGCATCCTCCACGATCATAAGATTCTTCCGCTTGCATATTTCGAGGATAGCATCCATGTCTGCACATTGCCCAAACAAATGCACAGGCATGACAACCTTTGTTTTCGATGTTATCGCGTCTTCAATCGCCGAAATATCGATATTGTAATACACCGGATCGATGTCCACGAAAACAGGTTTCGCTCCCAGCCGGGAGATAACACCTGCGGTTGCAAAAAACGAAAATGTAGTTGTAATTACTTCATCGCCCACGCCGACACCGCAAGTTCTCAGCGAAATAAGAAGAGCATCAGTTCCTGAATTCACTCCGATTCCATACTTTGCACCACAGAATGCGGCGACCTCTTCTTCGAGCTGCTTAACTTCGGGACCGTTGATGAACCGACAATGCTCCAATACAGTCATCACAGCACTGTCGATTTCATTCTTGATGGTCTTATATTGTCTGTTCAAGTCCAGGAGTGGTACTTGCATTTGGATCCTTTCTATTCCTGATTTTCAAGGAGCTGCGCTTCCGGCACATCCCGGAAAACTTTCGCCGGCACACCTGCGACGATTTTTCGTGCGGGTGTATCAGAAGTCACAAGCGCTCCGGCTGCCACGAGCGTATCCTCGCCGATAACTTTGCCGGGCAGGATTGTGGCATTCACGCCGATCCTGCCGCCTTTTCTGATAGTCACACCCTTGAAATGTTTGAATCGTTCTTTGGTTCGGCCAACGAAATTGTCGTTTGATGTTGCCACACAGGGCGCAACGAACACTCTGTCTTCGAGTTCAGAGTATGCTGTAATATAAACATTTGTCTCAAGCTTGCAGTATGAACCAATCTTGCAATAATTTTCTATCGCGACGCATCGCCCCACTATCGTAAAATCGCCGATTGACACATTCTCGCGTATAGTTGAAAGGTCAGCGACAAGGACTTTCTCGCCGATTTCAGAACCTGCATAGATTACTACATTAGTCCCGATGATACAGTTGTCACCTATTTTCGCAGGCTCAAGCTCCTGATCTTTGGTGACAGCGGAATTCGCAGCACGCATGGGCTGCTTGCCAATAACAGTACCATCGTCGATCCTCACATTGCTGCCGATTGTTGCACCGGGATGGATCACGACATTGTTGCCGAGGACACAATTCTCACCAATAGTCACGTTGTCATCGATCACACAGAATCGTCCCATGACTGTCATTTTGCCGACCTGAGCTTTCGGAGAAATATATTTAACCATGTTTTCCTCTTACAATCTTGTCGGTACGCCGCCGTTCTCCATGGATGCCTGAGCTGAGGCAAGTATTCTCAACACCTTGAGGCCTTCCACACCGTCAGACCTCGGTCTGGTTCTGTCCTCTACACACTTGATGAAATGCAGGCATTCACTCCGCAATGGCTCCGAAGAATCGACTTTCGGAATTACTATGTCCCCCGTGCGCAACGAGAGAAACTCGCCATAAGTCTGGAAGTCCGTAGCGACCTCAACACCTTTATCATAAATCCTGAGTTTCTCCGACGCGCTCGCATCATCGAGTACAGCCATCTTTTTCGATCCGACGACAGTCAGCTTACGGACTTTGTTGGGATCAAGCCAGGAAACATGGATATTCGCCATCTTGCCGTCCTCAAACAGCATTGTCATAAATGACACATCCTGAATACCTTTCGATCGTTGCAGATACGACTGCCCGACACATGTGACACTCACAGGCTCCTGATTAAGAAGAAACAAGACTATCGAAATATCATGCGGAGCAAAACTCCAGAGAGCATTTTCGATCTCGCGGACTTTTCCGAGATTTAATCGGGCGGCATATACATAGTAAATTTCTCCAAGTTCACCCGAATCAATAATCTTCTTCAGGTGGAGAATTGTCGGATGATACACCATGATATGACCGACCATGAGAATCCTTTTATTCTTCTTCGCCAGCTCGATCAATTCCTCACCATCGGAGATTTTCAGTACAAGCGGCTTTTCCACATAGACATCTTTACCGGACTTCAGAGTTGTTGCGGCCAGTTTGAAATGCGTTTCGGGCGTCGTAGCAATTACCACCGCATCGATTTCGGGATCGGATGCAACCACATCGAAATCATCGACTGCACGCACGCCGGGATACATGGCTTCGGCATTCGATCTGACTTTCTCACTCAGGTCACAGACAGTCTTGACACGACAGCCGGGCAGGTTCGCAAAGTTTCTCAACAGGTGTCTCCCCCACGCTCCTGCTCCGACCATACCGATGTTTATCATACTAACCTCAACATTTCCGAGTTTGTATTAGCTTGTGTGCAGTTATTTGATCACCTGATCTATGACAATATAGACAGTTGCGATATTTGCGAGAAAAATACCAACATCCTTGGCAGTATTCCACCAGTTGCGATCGTGCTTCTCCGGCACGATGATAGCGTCACCGACTTCAATCGGAATCTTGCCTGACGGTTTTACAATCGCGCCTGACGAGGCTTTGATTACTCTGACTTTACCCTTATTTGCCCGCCAACCGAAACCACCGGCCTGTTCAATATAGAATTTCGCATCCTTCCCAGGCACATGAACAACAAGACCGGGACGCGTAACCTTCCCTATCACTCTAACAGTACGGCTCAGTCTGGGTATGACAATGACATCGCCATCTTTCAGCGTAATATCATGCCGACCTTCTTTATCAACGAGCAATTTCCTGAAATCGACAGATACACGTCCGGGATTACCAATCGACTGCGCCCGCAGGTATTCTTTCTCAACATCATTGAGTTCTTCCATCGAAAGTTTCAACTGGCGCTCGAAGTCAGCTTCCTTGATCGATTCATAGCCTGCTCTATCCATTCTCGCCTCAGAAAGCGATGCGTTTTCCGTCAGGCCACCCGCTGTTTCGATCACTTCACTCAGGCGGGTAACATCCTCGATTATCGGATATGCGCCAGGATAAACGACTTCTCCGAGAATCATAACCTGTGCCTTCTTGTGAAACTCCGGTATGGATCTGAAGTATATTCTGTCATCAGGAAACAACTCGACATTCTTAACGCTGTCGATCCATGCGTCACCCGAAGGTAAAGACACATACATCGTTTTCGTCATCAACCTGTCCGGCGTGAACCTGACTATCTCGCAGTAGAGTGAATCAACATCCGTTGTAAGACCGTACGCGAGCATTATCAGGTCGTACAGATTGTCACCGGCAGCGAATTCATGGTCTCCCGGTGAACGGACTGCGCCAAAGATGCCGATTCTGTTGATCTTGCGTTCGGATGATGGCACAACAATAATATCACCTTCACGCACATACGGGTTGGCATCTTTGATATCGGCTCTAAAATACTTCTCCAAATCGACAATTAACTTCTGGCTGCCACGGAATAATTCGATATTCCTCCTGGATGATATATCACTTGCTCCTCCCGCCATCCTGATAGCCTCACTGACACGGTCACCGGAAGACAGCACATATACTCCCGGATACATAACTTCACCAGAGACAGTTATTTTGACCCTGCGTAATTCCGCGAGCAGGATTGAAATATCCACATCCCGATACCTGCTGTGAAGCGCATCCATGATTCTGCTCCTGGCTGAAGAAAGCGAAAGACCGGCAACATCAATTGGACCGAATTCCGGAACAAGCAAAACACCCTCAGGCGCTACGATGAGAGTATATTGATTGACAAGCTGTCCGCCGATTACAACCGTGAACTTGTCGCCGGGACCAACATAGTATTCGTCAGGATCGACAACCTGATCGAGCACTGATGTCTCCAGCAGGTTCTTGACAAGTACAGGCTTCAGACTGTCTGACGCTGACCCTGAATCAAATCCGGGATTACAAAATGAGGATTCAACCGCGAGCAGGACCAGAAGAACCGCAACACCGACATACTTAAACAATTTCGTCCAATCTCCCAGGTAACGAGAAATCTTCAAGGAACATCGGGTCGAAGTATATGTATGCCGCAAAAACAAGTCAAGGTTTTTCAGGCACGATGCAAGAACGTGAATGGCAACAGATTACCTTGTCTTGTTAATCCTCGGATTGCCATTTTGCTATGTGTGACCTGTACTCGGCAAGAATCCTGGCGGTCAAATCTTTGTCTCTCGATTCCGCGATGACCCAGAATGATGCCTTGTTGCGATCCGGCGTCACAAGCACCCAGTGATCATCATAGTTGATACGAACACCATCGACGAGGTCACGTTTCTCATCGGTTGAATGCTCCATGAGGCGTCGCATCACGCGCCCCTTGGCGCCCCAGTCGCAATGCACTTCGATCTCGTCCATGAAATAGCCTTCATAATTCGATCGAATCTCAGCGAGAGTGGTGCCACTCCTTGCCATTAATTCGAGAATCTTGACAGCGGAAAACATCGCGTCAGTACCTATCTGGAATCCGGGATAAATAAAACCGCCTCGTGTCCCGCCGACAAAACCGGGGTTAAGACTGTTCAGCGCATGCATCATCGCAAGGTGGTCGTTGCGCACCCTGACAACCTTGACACCGTATTCCGACGCTATATCTTCGACACCCATCGAAGCGGTAACAGGCACGGCGATTGTCTCTGTCCTGTGAGTGCGCAGGAACAACGATGTGACAAGCAACAACAGCAACATATCGGAAATCCTGTTGCCTTCTCTGTCAATGACGCGGAGTTTTTCCGAAGTGTTATCAACAAGAAAACCTACATCCGCATTCAACGATCTGACAATCGACGACAGCGTTCGCAACGAGCTTTCAGTCCGTTCCGGCGCCCTGCCAATGACCGAAGGGTCGATAAACGCATTCAATGATATTACCTCGCAGTCGAGGGATGCAAATATGGCTGGAAACACTTCCACAGCGCCGCCATGATCGTAATCGACTACGACTTTGAAACGCCTCTTTCGAACAAGATCAACATCAATTGCTTTGAGAAAATCCTGCCTGTATGCCTCAAGTACCCGAATCGGGTATTCAATGTGACCAATGTCATCGAGTTTCGCGCGTGGAAAATCTTCAGAGAAAAATAATCTCTCGAGCGACTTTGCTCTTGATGATGGTAGATCAAGGCCATTCCCGTCGAAGAAGATTATATCGATGATCTCCTTCGCCTTGGGAGAATGTCGAACATGAATACCTCCAGCGTGACGGCCTGTCTTGAGCGCATATCTGACAAGCGGAATCGGAAGAGTTCGGATATCCTCGGCATTCACACCTGCGGAAAGTATACCGGTGATGATCGAACGCGCGATCATTCGACTTGCGTTTCCGGCGTCTCTCGATATAACAATACTCTGCCCTTTAGGAATCGATGAGCCATAGGCGGCGCCGAGTTTGGCGGCGAATTCAGGTGTAATTTCGATATTGGCAAGTCCTGACACCTTCGCGTCCGTAAACAATTCCCTGTTCCACTTTTCTCCCCAGATCAGGCTAGTCGACAGCGTTGCGCCATCCTCAACTTCTTTACCTGGCCAGACCTTGCATCCTGCTTTCACACAAGCGCCCTTGCCGATACGTGCATTTTCTGAGACGATGGAATTCTCTTCGAGAATCGCTCCGCCCCGAATAGTCGCATTGGAAAGAACGATAGCTTTTGTAACCCTGGCGCCGTCCGCAATCCTTGCTCCGTTCCAGATCACCGACTCGGATATTGTTGCGGACTCGCCGATCGTTGTTTTCTCGCCTATCACGCAATTGCTAATCGATGACTTTGCCCCGACGGTGACGCCATCACCAAGAATCACCACGCCTTTGAAATCTACCGAATCATCAACCTCTTCGTTCTTGCCCACCCAGAGAGTCGCCCCTTTGTGATCCAGTTGGTTCAGCGGCAATTCGAGCTTGACCACGCCATCGAGAATATCCATGTGTGCGCGCATATATTCCTGGATATTGCCGACATCGCGCCAGTAGCCGTCAGCAGAATATCCATACATCGGAGAACCGTCCTTGAGCAGGCGCGGAAAAAGATCCTTGGAGAAGTCATAGAACTTCTGATGCGGGATCATATTGACGACTTCAGGTTCGAGAATATATATGCCTGTGTTGATCTTGTCGGAGAAGACCTCTCCCCATGTCGGCTTTTCGAGAAAACGAGTAATCCGGCCACTTTCGTCCGTGATGACCACTCCGTACTGCCGCGGATTGTCCATACGAGTCAGGACCATAGTAGCCGCCGCATTTTGATCTTCATGGAACTTGACAGCCCTGGTCAGATCGAAATCAGTCAGCACATCTCCAGAGATGATAACTATTCGATCCGATCCGATAAACTCAGATGCGCTGCGTACACTTCCGGCAGTTCCGTAATCATCCTTGGACAAATGGTAATCCATCTTCACGCCAAAATCAGAACCATCGCCAAAATGTCCGGAAATCGCCTCCGGCTGGAAATAGAGCAGCGATAGTATTTCATCAAAACCATGCTTGCGAAGCAATGCAACCACATGTTCCATCATAGGGCGGTTTGCAATCGGGACCATCGGTTTCGGCAATCCGAGAGTAAGCGGCCTCAAGCGAGTGCCGAATCCTCCCGCCATAATTATCGCTTTCATTTCCGGGTATCCTCTCTTTCGACGGAAACATCACTACAAGCTGCAGGTCAAGCGGCCTGTCCGCCTGATATTTATACTGATCGTCAAACAGTCAAACCGCTTGACCAATATTGACTTCTATGTGGCAAGAAGTTCTCTGCCAATCCACTCTTTAACATCACGAAGGTTGCCGTACGGTATGAACTCCCTGCCTGATCGGGAAAGATACTCCGCCAGATCCGCCTTCGCAAATAAATAATCGGAGACATCTATCGCACAAAGATCAGAGTAGCCGTCACCAATGAATATCGACTTGTCGCCATCGCGAGTAAGCCTTTTGATCGCCGATCCCTTACAGTTCCCGCAAAATCCGCAGGAATATTCCAGTTGAGGAAACTCGACTCTGAGTCGGCCATTGTCGAAAACCGCGCGATTTGAAATTACCGGCAAATCATCAAATCCATACTTCTTCAGAATAGCATTTATGTACAGGTCAAGACCATCGCTTATCACTCTGACAGGGATGTCATTCTTCTTACATAATTCACAGAGATTTGCGAAGCCCTCATCGATTTCAAATTGTGAAACAAATTCGGTAAGCTCCGACTTTCCCGCTGAAATCATTTCCGCTTCCTCAGTCAGACATTGCACTGATGTTACCTCACGACGTTTCCATCTTTCTACAATGTCATAGTTTTTTCCACCGCTGAATGTCGTAAAGAATCGATTCCCGACATCTTGCTTCGCGATAGTACCATCGAAATCTATAAACATAGAGAAGTTCACCATTAGCCTCAAACCACTCTCAAAACGCTGGCACTATTCACCATGTAACAACCTGCTGTACCGTTGATGATTTTCGAGCAGACCGATTGCAGTGAGTATCTGAGGATCATGTCTGAGGCGGAATGACCTGTAGACTTCCTCGATTCCACCGCTTTGCCTTGCAAAACTTTCGCTTAGCCGCTGCGCGATGAACTGCTCCGACTCATCCCATTGATGTTTAGCAAACGACGCTGCAATGTGCTTCATGTCGCTGATCTTTTTCCGCATCGATTCCGAGTTAATCTCAGCGAGTTGTTGCTCAAGACTATCAATCGCGTTGAGCAACGGATTCGGAGGAACGAAACCTTTTTCATCAACATATTCGCGGAAATCCCGCAGGACAGCGCTATCGACTTCGACAGGAATCGAGTCGCCATGCTGCACTCGGTAATCCACAGAAAATCTGAAAAAATAGCTTCCATAAATCAATGCGGCAG
>JAJRZO010000279.1 GCA_024275215.1 Candidatus Zixiibacteriota bacterium
AATCAGGATTGTAGGCCAATCCCACTTTGGGATTGACATCTTCTTCTATTGTCAAACGCGAACGCGCTCGCCCCACTCTATTGCTATCACCGCCAAGCAGGAATGGCGCTCCCCACGGTACGACTTCAGCATTCAAATAGAGCGCCGGCAAATATGCAATATCCCTTCCCATGTCGGTAAAGACTGCCGAGTCGCCTTCTATTTTCCCCCAGTGGATCGCTTTCCATTCACCCGAATTGAAAACACATATATAGGCGAAGTCCACAGAGTCAGGAATCTCTTTCGTGAATTTCACGGTGACATCGCACACATCGACATAATCAGCGGTGACATCGATATAGCTCTTTCCTGCCAGCCACCCGGGCACTTCTTCCTGCTGATTATCCTGAAAGGCGAGGTTATCCTTCTGCATGTCGAATGTTTTGCGATATGTCTTCGCCATCTTATTGCCAAGCTTATATTCACGCGGATTGCTTTCCGCTCCCATAAACGGTATCACCTCGCCATCTGGAGTGACAATCGCATTCCACGCATGATTATTGCCGGTGTTCGCCCAGTACGGCGTATAGTCGCTCATGATCGCAATGCCATTTGCTCGCATGGCGTAGATTGCAAGATTTGTCATGTCCTCGCATCGTCCCATACGATTATCAAGCATTTCGCTGAGTCCCTGATCGGTCGGATGTCGATAAAATCGCGGATCGAAAGTGAACCATGATTTGACATCGCTGTTTATGAGCGATGCCGCCTCAATCGGATCAGTCGAGTCATCCATTTTGCTCGCAATATCCTGATATTTCTCTCTAAATGTTTCCCGCCATGGTTCGAGCGGCTCGTTGCTGCCGCGATACGGCAGAACATACTTACAGAACTGATCGAACGAAAGCGCCTTCGCCCATGGTCTGTCGCGCCACGACATGAAAGCATAATCGATCTGATTGATAAGGAAATCGGCAGTGATCGTCTCCCGATCCAGAATCTTCTCTCCGCGTTCAAAGCTGAGTTCACCATGTGTTTTCTCAAGCGTATCGCATGCCGCATTCATGGCATTGTAATCCGGATAATCAAGCACGTTGAAATTGACATCATTGCCAGTGCTGTCCTGAAGTACATAGGTGACATAACAGTGATCCTGCATGTTGGCGATCAACCAGTATGCCGCCTTCAATTTGAGTGAATCTCCCTCAGCAGTATAGTGTTCGAGAACTTTTTCCAACTCGGCGCGATTGTCGCCCGCAGCTTCGAGAGCTTCTGCAACATCAGGCGGATACAGCGATTGCTTGCTGCATCCAAACATTACCAATGCAATAATGACCATAGACAAAATAAATATTCTCATATGACTTCCTTATCAAAATGTATTTCACGATAAGAGTAGTCGAAGGATGACGTGCTGTCAAGTTAGTTGCATCGTTGCGGCAGGGCTTGTGGGGGCACGTACCGGCTGATTCGTGTGACCTGTTCTCTCTCATTTAGCATGTGTCGGGGCACGCTCGCACCTCGCGCGCCTGAGCACCGGCACAACTGTGCAGAACGTAAAAACTATGGACGGTCAGCCACACACCATGGACTGGACTCATCAGAAACTGTAGGTCAGGCGGCCTGTCCGCCTGATGTCTTCCTCTTTGCACAAATCGGTAGACAGCCTGCTGCAAACAATGTAGATTGAACGCATGATATGATTCAGTTTGGAAGTATCTATGCGGGAACGAAAAATCGTCTACACTAATCTGCAAAGCCCTTTGGGCGATATGATTGCCGGTGCAACAGACAATGGAGTCTGTTTCCTCGAATGGTATGATCGAAGAGGCGATATTCCGCTCATACTCGAACGAGTGACGAAACGCTACCGCACAACTCCGGTCGAAGGTGGTAGTAACAACCGGCATATCAAACAACTTGTGACTGAACTGGCGCGTTATTTCGACGGCAAACTCCGCAGCTTCGATGTCAGAATTGATGTAACAGGAACACTATTCGAGCAGCGCGTCTGGAAAGAGCTTCTTACGATCCCAATGGGGGAAACTCGAACATATCTCCAGATCGCGAAAGCTGTCGGGAAACCCGGAGGGTCGCGCGCGGTCGGACGCGCCAACGGCGCGAACAGTCTCCCCATCGTGATTCCATGTCACCGTGTGATTAAAACATCAGGCGATCTCGGCGGCTACGGCGGCAAAGTCTGGCGCAAGAAACGCCTGCTTGAACTGGAGAAAATCATCTTGTAGGGCAGAACCCGAAGTGAAGCGGAGCGGTTCTGCCATCTTCGCAAGACCAATAGCCCCGTAGACCGATAGCCACTCAGAGCGGAGCGTCGGGAGGGATTGTTTTTGACGCTGGCATTAACCCACACACAGATCTGAGCAACCCGTCGTTGCACTCTGGGTGAGCTACCGACTTAGTCGAATCGATAGTGATTTGACCTCCAATAAACGCACGTATAGCAAAGCCGGCGGGTCTCACGATCGGCCGGCTTTATAATAGAAAGTAGGAATTCTTAGAGCAAAGTAGCACTCTCTACTTTTTCTCTATACTTCCTTTATCGTATCAATATTATATTTCTTTATCTTTTCGAACAAGGTTGTATAATCTATCTGCAGAATCTCCGCAGCTTTTCTCTTGTTTCCTTTCGTGTCCTTGAGCACACGGATTATCATCGCCCTCTCTGCCACCATCTGGGCATGATGCCCAACTTCTTTCAGGCCAGCGCCTTCCCTTAGCCGGATTTCTTCGACTGTAGGCAGCCTGATCGCCAGATGATCAGTGCCGATTACTTTCCCTTCACACAGTATTATCGCGCGCTCGATAGTATTTTCAAGTTCGCGGACATTACCAGGCCAGTTGTATTTATCCATAAGATTCAGCGCTTCTTTCGATATGCGCATTTTGGGCTTCCCCATCTCACGGCAGTATTTTTCGAGAAAATGCTGCGCAAGAGCCGGGACATCCTCCCTTCGATCCCGTAGCGGCGGAATCGTCACCGGAAAAACAGATAGACGATAAAATAAATCCTCACGGAATCTTTTCTCGGCAATCGCTTCTTTAAGGTCGGCATTCGATGCCGCAATCACACGGACATCGACCTTGATACTCTGCGTGCCGCCAAGCCTTTCAAATTCCCTGTCCTGAAGCACACGCAGGAGTTTCGCCTGCAAAGCGATATCCATATCACCGATCTCATCTAAGAAAATAGTGCCATGATTGGCGACCTCGAACTTGCCCATCTTCTTCGCATGCGATGATGTAAACGCGCCTTTCTCGGAACCGAATAGTTCGTTTTCCAAAAGCTCGTGCGGGATCGCAGCGCAGTTGATAGCTATGAATGGCTTCTCAGCGCGCGGTGAAGTTTTGTGGATCGCCCTCGCAAAAAGCTCTTTGCCTGTACCCGATTCACCAAGAAGCAGCACTGATGTGTCAGATGAAGCCACCTTCGTGATCAATCGCATCACCTCGTGCATCCTCGTGCTGTCTCCAATGATTTCATCGTAACCGTGAGTAATTTCCAGTTCTTCCTTGAGTATCTCGTTCTCAGCCTCAAGCTGGCGTTGTTCGAGAGCACGCCTGATCAGAAAAGTGAGGTGACTCGTATCGAACGGTTTCGTCACGAAATCGAACGC
The DNA here is from genome assembly GCA_024275215.1 of Candidatus Zixiibacteriota bacterium. GTDB lineage: Bacteria > Zixibacteria > MSB-5A5 > JAABVY01 > JAHJOQ01 > JAJRZO01. The sequence goes on from JAJRZO010000279.1 coordinate 3,615, forward strand.
ACCGAGTTTCATGGCCTCGACAGCATTTTCGACAGTGGCGTATGCCGTCATCATTATGACGGCAGTTTCCGGATCCCGTTCCCTTATCCGTGACAACACCTTGATTCCGTCCATATCGGGCATCATCAGGTCAGTCACCACGACATCGAAACTTTTCTCAGATGCGAGATCGACGCCACGTGTGCCGCTCGAAACCGAATCGACATCGAACCCTTCGGCGGCAAGAGTCTGCGACAACATATCACGCATCGATTTTTTATCGTCAATTACCAGAACAGTAGACATATTTCTCCCGTGCAGATGGATTTCAACCTGTTCGCCTGCTATTCATCATATCGGAATTTGACGGAAATAGTGAAGGAAATTGGACGATTATCTCTTGACAGGCATCACTGAATTGTGACGGCTACGGTTTGCAGTTTCTGCAGGGCGAAAAACCGAGATCCAAAAATTCGTCACGTGATGAGTATTCGAGCAGGCGATTCTTATCAGTACGCTCCAGCGATCGGCAGCCGGGGCGATGGAATCTGAATGTATGCGCATTGCCAAGATACGACTTCTCAATAGGTTCCGGCGGCGGAAGCGACCATATTCCGCGTTTAGCTTTGCGGGCATCTATCTGGGCAAGAATCAACCGCCTCCGATATTCCATATTCTTCTGATCCGACGGAAATATATAAACATTCGCCATCCCCGCATAAACCAGGACTTCATTAACCATAATCGTATCATCGACAAAAACATAGGCAAGCTCCCTGCCGTACTTGTCTGTCAGCCGAGAATCATGCTCGAGTCGTACAGCCCTGCCCCTGCACAGTTCCGAACTCATCCGAGTCGCCTCAAAATAGAAATCCTGCCCCCGTTCCGGTGTGTCTATACCGAGAAATCTGACAGTCCTGCCATCCGAAAGCTCTCCCGTATCACCGTCGGTTAACTCGACCATGGTCAGGATTCCCGCCGGTTCGCGCTGCTCGGGTTCCTGCGGTTTATTGAATTGGTTGTAGAGTGAATAGACCGCAAATGCAATCAGAAGCAGCAGCAGAATTCTGGCTGAAATACCGGAGGATTTATTATTCTTAGCCATAATATTATTATAAGTATTATTCTACAGTTATTCTCTTATTGTTCTACAACTAACGCAGGTCCGCTACTCTACGACATGACCTGTGGCTTGTCCGTAGCGCTCCGCACTTAGCCAACCGTAAAAGCCGGTATCGCAATGGGGCATGTACAGGCCATTATTATACTGGATTGAACCCAAAGCCCGGCAAAAGTCAACCAAAATCAAGCATATTTATGACGACCGGAAGTTTCGCATCATTATATTCTATATGATAATAATAGCAGTCATAATAGCCTTCAATGCAAGTCACGGCGATTATTTCGACATAGAAAGCTGGGAGCCACGGCCTGCTTGAAAATCGACTTGACGGTGCTTCAAAGATTGCTGAAAGATTGCTGTGGGAATCGTGCAGCGACATCATCCATCGTAATAAAGTTTTCATTTTGCGAATACACATCAAATCAGGTCTTTTCGACAATACTGGGGGGATTGCCCGGCAGTTTGAAATATGTTGAATTTGTGTCAGAATGTTCTTGACAATCTTTCGTAATTCATTACATTATGCGCGGTTTGAATGAAAACAGCAGTTCGCACTCACGGATTAGGCCCCGTGTGGATGAACGGCCTCTTTAACAGCGTAATAAGCTACGGTTCTTAAAAACATACGAATCATGGCGATGAGCATTCGCTCGCACGCTTGTTTCTTTCTATCACCTCATCTCTTTGTTGTACTAACTGGCAACCGTTAACATGTAATACAGCTCTTTATATATGCGATTTGTTCGTGTAAATGCTGTAGGAGGTGAGACTAAGATTCCGGGAGGTTTCTTGGCAGACAAGAGATACAGAAGATAATCCTTTCATAACGAATACAACATTGGGAGAAGTCTCAAGACACCTTTGATTATGCCGACATTTGAATGAGACTGAACCCTGACTACAAAAGTAGGAATTGTGAAGAAGTCGACTTAGTTTGAACAGATCAGAGCCCCTAGACAAGATTCTGTGTTCAAACAGTCATATTCTTCCCTCCACGTTCACTGGATTCAGTGTGTGGTGGAGGAGTACACAAAAGTAAAGGAGAAGATGATGATCCGAGTCAGTTATTTCTGCTCGGGGTTGACTTCAATAACGACGTCTTTCCTAGCTATAAGGAGGAAATAGATGTTTAAAAAAGTTCTTGTTGCTGTGTTTGTTTTCAGCTTAATCCTGGCTCTAAGCAATGCAGCGTTCGCCTTCAAAGATCCTAACCACATCAAGAGGTTGCCTAACACGCTTCCTGATGCGGCAAAGGCAGGCGGCGAGTTTAAGGTCGCGTACCCTGAGACGCCTCCTCAATACAGCAAGCCGATGTCTGCTGCTCAGCCAGCGAATGTTTCCGGCACAGCGTACCGCTCACCCGCGGCATGTGTGACAATCTCCTATTGGGATGGAGCACCGGCCTATTACTGGACAATTCCAGATGCATACGGCGATGACTTCTTCAATATGAGATTCACTCCCGCGGACGCAGGTTCGCTGACGACGGTCGGGGTACTCTTCTACGACGCAGGCAGCGTTGTGAACACGGCCAGCGGCGTTGATATCATTGTGTGGGATGATGACGGCTTTGGCTTCCCGGGCACTGAGCGCGCGCGCATCAATGTCCCTGCAGCCAGTGTAGTGTTCTATCCGAACTACGTTGTGGTAGATTTCACCAGCTATAATCTGCATTATGCTGCCGGTGAAGAATTCCACATCGGTTTCACAACCGTCGACCAGGCTAACGATGTCTTCGCACTTCTGTCCGATGATGGTACCTCTGGCTCTGAGCGTTCCTCAGAGAACTATCTGGGTCTTTGGGGAACTATGTATAACGACTGGGGTATCGATGTCAATTTCGCCATCGAAGCCGACTACTGCGCAGACGGCGGCACACCTCCTCCATGCGAATGGTTAACCTATGGAACCTACTCTGCTTACTACTACTGGACTATTCCTGACTCCTACGGTGATGACTTCTTCAACGAGAGAATGACCACAGGCGCATTTCCTGGTGATCTGAATACTATTGAACTCGCTTTCTACGCTCCTGGTTCTGTCGATGTTACCGGCGAAGGTGTTGATATTATTGTGTGGGATGATGACGGTTCCGGATTCCCGGGTTCTGTCCTTGCCACCATTAATGTACCCACTGCCAGCATGGCCTGGTTCCCAGACATGTTGACAATCGATATGTCATCCTATGGCATCAGCTTCCCTGCAGGGACTGACTTCCATGTCGGTTACACCACTGTTAACCAGGGTGCCGGCAATATCATGGCATGTCTGTCCGACGACGGTTCTGGTGCTCCGGAATACCGCAGTTCTGAGAACTGGAACGGTCTCTGGGGACTCATGATCGACGACTGGGGACTTGATGTCGACTTTA
>JAJRZO010000280.1 GCA_024275215.1 Candidatus Zixiibacteriota bacterium
GACCTGTCCCACTAACTGGGGCATTTCGCCGACTGACGCCACTGACTGGCTCAGAAACAGCATGATGCCATATTATAAGCTCGGATGCCTGAAAGACCCGGACAATCCATCGCTCGGCAACACCGGTACTGAGGGAGGGAATGTTTGATGGCTCAGTACGAAGTGCTGTTCGCAGGATTTGGTGGTCAGGGAATCATGACCGCAGGACAATTGCTTTCATACTCCGGCCTGGCAGAGAACAAACAAGTCGCATGGATTCCGTCGTACGGTCCGGAAATGCGCGGTGGGACAGCATACTGTACGGTTGTAGTTTCTGATGAGCGTATCGGATCGCCAATCATCAGCAATCCACAGAGTGTATGCGTATTCAACAGACCATCGTTCGACAAATTCGTACCGAAGGTTAAGCCGGGCGGACTGTCTATCGTAAACAGTTCCCTGATTGACGTCTCGACTGATCGTGATGACATAACCGAATTGCTCATACCTGCAAACGACATAGCCATGAAAACAGGCAACCCCAAAGCTGCAAACATCGTAATTCTTGCAGCTTTCATTGCAGCCACCGGAGTTGTCAAACGCGAAACTGTCATCAATACGATCAGGGAAAAACTTGGAAAAAAGAAAAAGGCGCTGCCTTTGAACCTGAAAGCGTTCGATGAAGGGTACGAACTCGCACGTAAAATGCTCGGCAAGAAGGTGAAAGTATGAAGCACGATTTCAGCAAACTGCAGGAGATATTCGATAAGTATCCAAAGACACCGCAGTCGCTGATTTCTGTCTTGCAGGACATTCACAAGGAATATCGATATCTTCCCTGCCATGCGCTCGAAGAGACTGCAAGAGTCCTTGATGTTCCACTGAGCAAAGTGTTTTCGGTTTCGACTTTCTACAATGCTTTCAGTCTGACTCCGCGCGGCGAGAGAGTTATACGGGTTTGCACCGGCACAACCTGCCATATTCGCGGCGCCAACCAGATATTGCATCAACTCGAAGAATTACTGAATATCAAGGCTGGTGAAACGACCGAAGATTTGAAATTTACGATCGAGGTGGTCGCCTGCGTAGGTGCATGCTCAATGGCTCCGGTTGTCATTGTCAATGATGAATTCAGAGGCGGTGTGAAAGTCAGCGACGCTAAGAGATTGACCAAATAGGATTGCCATGATGATAAAGACCGCACAGCAACTCGAAAAACTCCGCAAGGAATGTATAGCCGAGACGGACAAGTATCCAAAGAAAGTCATGGTCTGCTGTGGCCCCGGTTGTCTGGCAAATGGAGCGCAGAAAGTATCGGATGAGTTTAAGAAACAACTGAAGAAAAAAAGGATTAAAGGTTTCTCTGTTGAAGCAATGAAGGAGACGGGTTGCCACGGATTCTGTGAAATGGGACCGCTCGTTGTTATCGAACCTGACCAGACATTCTATACGAAAGTAAAGATCGGCGATGTCGAGGAAATCATCGAGGAATCCATTCGCAAAGAGAATGTAATCGAAAGACTTCTATACACCGATCCGAATACTGATAAGAAAATCGAGAAATATTCTGACATAGATTTCTACGCTAAGCAGGAACGAATCGCGCTGCGAAATATCGGTCACATGAATCAATGCGATATTCGTGAGTATATCGCGCTGGATGGATATAAAGCGCTCGCAAAATCTCTGACCAAAATGAAGCCTGATGATGTCATTGAAGAAGTGAAGAAGTCGGGGCTGCGAGGACGCGGCGGCGCAGGATTCCCCACTGGTCGAAAATGGGCGCAATGTGCGAAAATCGACGACTGGCCGCATTATGTTATCTGCAACGGCGATGAGGGCGATCCGGGTGCATTCATGGATCGCGCCATCATGGAGGGCGACCCGCATTCTGTCATCGAAGGAATGATTATCGCGGCATACGCTGTTGGAGCGCATGAGGGATATGTTTACGTGCGCGAGGAATATCCGCTCGCAGTGGTCAATATCCAGAAAGCAATCGACCAGGCGCGCGAATATGGATTACTCGGCGCAAATATCCTGAAGAGCGGATTCGATTTCGATATCAAAGTCAGCCGCGGCGGTGGAGCGTTCGTCTGCGGAGAATCATCAGCACTTATGAAATCAGTCGCAGGCGAAGTCGGAGAACCTCGCGCAAAATACATCCGGTCGGTCGTTAAAGGCTTGTTCGACAAACCAACGGTACTCAACAATGTCGAGAGTTTCGCCAATGTACCGGTAATAATCTCTAAAGGCGGCAAATGGTTTGCAGGAATCGGTACACCGAAAAGCACAGGCACGAAAGCATTCTCTCTTGTGGGCAAAGTTCGCAACGGCGGACTGATCGAGGTTCCGATGGGCACGACGCTTCGTGAGATTATCTACGACATCGGCGGCGGCATTCTCGATAACAGGCCATTCAAAGCTGTGCAGACCGGCGGACCATCAGGCGGATGCCTGCCGGATTCAAAACTCGATCTTGAAGTGGACTTCGACACGCTGACTGAAGCCGGTTCGATGATGGGTTCCGGTGGCATGATCGTGATGGATGATCACACTTGCGTAGTCGATGTTGCGAAATATTTTCTCTCGTTCCTCGTGGATGAATCATGCGGTAAATGTGTGCCATGCCGTGAAGGTCTCTACCAGTTGCACGCGCTCGCTGTCGCAATCAGCGAAGGGCGCGCCACTGAGGAAGACCTCGACAAGATGGAACAACTTTCTGAAATGATCGTGATAGGTTCGCTTTGCGGTCTCGGAAAATCAGGCCCGAACCCGTTCCTTTCAACTATACGTTATTTCCGCGAGGAATATCTCGCGCATATTCGTGACAAAAAATGCCCTGCCGGTGTGTGCCGTGAGTTGATCCGGTACGACATCATGGCAGACAAATGCGATGGCTGTATGGCATGTCTGTCAGTCTGCGCACAGCATGCCATCACGGGAAAGAAAGGCGAACTCCATATCATCAATCAGGACAAATGCGACAAATGCGGCGCATGTTACGCTGTCTGCACTCGCGATGCCATAGAGATTACTTAGGAGACTGTCGATGGTCACGCTTACGATAAATGGGAGAGTCATTCACGCCGAAGACAACGAGATGCTGCTCGCGGTCTGTAAGCGCGAAGGTATCAAAATACCTGCATTGTGCCATCACGACGCTGTAGAACCATTCGGAGCGTGCAGACTTTGTATGGTCGAAATTTCCAAGAAAGAATGGGGAGACTGGCGCGGGTATGTAACATCATGTCTCTACCCTGTCGAGCAGGATTTGATCGTACAGACAGACTCGCCGAAAGTGATCGAACTGCGAAGGACAATGCTTGATCTCCAGCTTGCGAGATGTCCTGATTCACCGGAGATTCGCGAACTGGCGGCTGAGTATGGCGTCACACAAACGAGTTACGAAAAAATACCCGACGGCGACAACTGTATCCTGTGCGGACTATGCACGAGGATCTGCGACAC
>JAJRZO010000281.1 GCA_024275215.1 Candidatus Zixiibacteriota bacterium
ATTGTTTACTTCGTATCAATCGTTGTTGCAGACTGCGAAGTATCTTGAAGGTCGTGTACCACGCATTATTGTTCAGGAGAGTTCCGATGCCGCTGACAAAGCTGTCAATGATTTTATGCAGATGAAACCTGCTGTGCTTCTTGGGACTGAAAGTTTCTGGCAGGGAGTAGATCTGCCGGGTGATTTGCTGGAGTTGCTGATAATAACTCGGTTACCATTTTCTGTGCCGGGTGATCCGATTGACACTGCTCGTATGGAAGAGGTGGAACGCAAAGGATTGAATTCATTCGCGTCGTATTCGCTGCCGTCGGCAGTGCTCAGATTCAAACAGGGGTTCGGTCGGCTCATAAGAACGGGTAGAGATCAGGGTGCAATTATTGTAACGGATAATCGTTTGGTGAAATCATCTTTCGGTCAGGTATTCCTGAATTCGGTACCATCAGAAATAGAAATAGCGACATGCTTCGAGGAGGTAGTCTCTTCAATCAATTCAATAGTGCGCAACAAATGAAGGGTTGGGTTCGCACCTGTAAGTTGTAAATGAATGGTTAGTTACGGGATATGCGATAATGTATGATTCTCCGATGGCCGCAGAATCTGCGAAACTGTCAGTGGGCGAGTCGTGCCCGTGATTGTGCGTGTCGTATAACTCGTTGGTGTTCAACGGATAGGGATTGGTGTTTGTTTTCCTGTATTTGGCATGATTATTGGAATACAAATAGCAAGACTTGATTGTATACTGGCGTTCGGGAATAATAATGTGTCTTTTTAGTATAAATATCAGGAGGACATCAAGATGATGGATGTCGGTCGAGTCATATCGTACATAAGTATCTCGATCGTTCTTTTGTTCGGGATCGCTGTGACGACAGGTATTTTCTTTGACATCGGAACGAAAATGCGAATCGGCGTCGGTGTCCTAGTTATTCTCTATTGCGCAGGAAGGTTTGCTTTGATGATTCGCAAACCGAAACGTCTGTCACTTTACAGGGATGATTCGAAGGGAGATGAGAGTGAAGACATCTGAAGCAAAAAGCCTTGACTTGGGAAAGGGCATTTCATATACATATGCTTCTGTACAATCGCCGTACAGCGTGTGTCGGCGGCAAACAAAGGATTCTCAATGACTGTATCAAGATTAGTTTCGATCATAACTCTTTTATTTTTCATATTGACGGTAATGACCTGGGCTGGTGATATCACTTCAGAAATGGAAGACCTTTACAATAAAGGTAAATTCGACCAGGCTATCGAAAAGGCTCTCGAAAAACTTAAGAGTAAAAAAAGATCGGCTGATCTTCGTTACTTCATTGGAACCTGTTACGAAAAGAAACTCGACCTTGCGAAAGCTGAAAAGTATTACAAAGAGACGCTTGAAAAAAAGAGTGGACACTTAAAAGCTCTGTACAGACTCGGCAAAATACTTGTTGAGGACTCGACAAGGCTTGAAGAAGCAAGAGGATATTTCGCGGAAGGTCTGAAGAGGGCTAAGAAAGACCCTGATCAAGCGATGTTCCATGATGGCCTTGGATTGTATTATCTGTCTATGAAAGAATACAGCAAGGCAGACAAAGAATTCCGAACTGCGCAGTTTCTTGATAAGAATAATTGTGATTATCCCATGCACCTCGGAGATGCCAACTACGAGAAAGGTGCATACGCCCTGGCGATAACTTCATATAAGAATGTCCTGGCCAATTGCGACTCACTAAACGCTGAAGTTCATTTCAGACTCGGTGTTGCAGATGTGGCTCAGAAGAAATATAGCGAGGCGCTCAATGCGTTGTCACATGCGATTAAGCTTGATTCGTCGTATGTTCGGGCATACGCTTTCAGGGGGAAAATCAACATTCTTGCAGCGCTTGCTTCCAAAGATCAACAGGCCGCACTTACCCAGTATGGCGATGCTATCTGGTCGTTCCGGAAGCAGATTGAATTCGGTTATAAAGTCGGTGAAGCGAACTATTATCTTGCAAAGGCATTTTCTGCGCTTCGGTATGATGACAGCGCATCGGTCTATTTCGAACGGGCTATAAAAGAAGGATACAGCCGCCCCGATCTGTACCTTGATTTGGGCAAATCTTATTCCAAAGCCGGTTTGAATGAGAAGGCTGTCGAAGCGCTGTCGAAATATATTGAAAATGTGCAAGCTGAAAACCCTGACTATGAGTGGACATCTGACGATGCCGGACTCTTTGTCGCAAGGGCAAAAGCCTATGCCGCCATGGGAGATTCACTATCGCGCGTTCGTGCGGCTGAAGATTTTGAGAAAGCATGGTCACTCGACACGACTGATGTCTCATGGCTCAACGACTGGGGATTCAACTATTACTATCTCGGCAAGGAAGATACGACTGCGTTTGAAAAAGGGCTTAGAGTATTCCACAGGAAACTTGCCCTCGATACGCTGAATGCTCGTGCCCTGAAAAACATGGCATACATGTTTATGAGAATGAAAGACTGGGACAGCACAGCGTACTATCTGAAGAGAGTTGTCGAACTCGATTCGAATGATTGTTCGGTTAATAAACTTATAGCGTCGAGCCTGTCTCAGCAGAAGCTCTACGCTGAAAGTCGCGAGTATTATACCAGGTGGGGTGAATGCGATGACTCGACATACGAACCGAACAAATGGATCGGATTTACATATCTGATTGCGAAACCCGCTGACGGAAGGCATGCTATTACTTATCTTAATCAGGCTTTTGACAAGATG
>JAJRZO010000282.1 GCA_024275215.1 Candidatus Zixiibacteriota bacterium
GGTCTTGATGAAATAGTGGCGACGATTTCCTCGATGCTCGAAAACATCACAGCTCGCAGTCATCCCGATCTTCCACGGCTTTACACTGATCGCGTGTTCTCGATGGCGGGACATGGCACAGTTGTCACCGGCACGATGCGTGATGGTGAATTTAACATTGGCGACGAGGTCAGAATCATCCCGGGCGATCATACGGCGCGGGTAAAATCTATACAGACACACAAGAAAAAACGGGATCAAACTCAGGTTGGATCGCGTGTCGCGCTGAATCTCAGCGGCGTAAATCATAACGACCTGTCACGCGGAAGCGCAATAACCCGAACGAAGTTGTACGATGGCACATCATCGATTGCAGTTCGTGTGACGATTTCACCGAATTCCGGGATCGAGCTTACTCACAATCGTATAGTTAAACTGATGATCGGCACTGCTAAAGTCAACGCGCGAGCATTTGTATTCAAAGATGATCGCCTGAAGCCGGGCACGAAGGGGATTTGCGAATTCCATTTTGAAGAAAAGGTTCTTGTAAGAGTAGGCGACAGATTTATTATCCGCCTGCCTACGCCTGATATTCTTGTTGGTGGCGGAACAGTTATCGAGACAGATTGTATTCGTCACTCACGGACCGACAAAAAGTCGCGCGCCCATTACGAGCGGATCGATGTGGACAGCATCGAGAACATGATTGAAGCTCAGGTCTCATGGCTGGCGGGAGCTAAAAGACAGGGTATTCTCCATTCAGCCAATATTGCAAGAGCTGATGTCGATGCTGCTCTGGCAAAGATGCTTGAATCGGGGATTCTGACAAAAGCCGGTGAAATGTTTTGCCAGACCCGGCAGTTTGAAACTTATTCGCAGAGATTCGTTGATCGAGTCAGTAAGTATCACGAACAGCATCCGGTACGGAAAGGAATCGCGAGGGCGGAACTCATTTCGCGTTCGAATATAAATCCTGATGTTTCTGACGCTGTGATTGGAAAGCTGATCGATAGTGGTGTATTGTCTGCGAGCGGACCGCTGGTTCATTTGCCCGATCATTCCCCCAAGTTAAAACCGGAACAGGAACGACTTAGGGGTGACATTATTGCCATGTTTGAAAGCGACCCGAAGAATCCGCCATCGCGGAAACAAATCGAGGGCAGGTCATTTGCCATGAAAGATATTCTCAATTTCATGATAGATGGTAGCGAACTTGTGGAGCTTACCGATGGGATGCTGCTACAAGGCGCGGAATTCGAGAAGATCAAGGCTGGGGTGATCGCCAGAATTAAACAGAATGGCAAGATCGCTGTCTCTGAAATCAGGGAGATGTTTGGATATTCGCGCAAGTATGGCGTGCCTATTCTCGAAAAGCTTGATTCGATTGGTGTTACGAAAAGAGTGGGTGATCACAGAGTGCTCGCAGGATGACCCGACAGTCCGGTACAAAACTACTGTTCCATTCAGGGCGAATCAGGACGCTCGATCCGTCGGTTCCGGCAGCGCAGGCGATGGTAATCGATGGCGGTCGAATTACATGGACAGGTATGAACAGAGATATTCTCGGAGTGTCTGTCGATGAATATCGCATGATCAACCTGAGCGGCATGACAGTATTGCCATCGTTTGGCGATGCTCATGTACATTTCGCATTCTTCGCACAATCTCTGAGCAATCTTGATCTCGATGGCTGCACGTCATATCGAGAAGTGCTCCAGAGAGTGAAGAAATATGTTGCGAAATTACCTAAAGGCGCATGGATTGTCGGCAAGGGATGGAGCAAAGATCGATGGAGCGATGGCAGGACTCCTCACAAAAAGGATCTTGACAGGATAGCCCCGGACAATCCAGCCTTGATACTCTCGAAAGATGAACATCTCCTCTGGACGAATTCGCTCGGACTGAAGAAGGCGGGAATCGATGCGGCTACACCCGATCCTGCAGGGGGAAAGATCGATCGTGATGTCAACGGCGAAGCGACTGGTATCTTAATCGAAAATGCAGCATCTCTTATTCATCGCGTAGCTGGAAAACCCTCGAAGCGCGATACTTTCAGGATGATCGACGAAGCCATTTCGCATTGTCACCGTGCAGGCGTAACATCGTTGGGCAATTTTGATGATATAGATAATTTCGGATTACTTCAGGACTATCATAACAGGAAAGGGCTGAAGCTCAGAATCAGGCAGTATATACCTGTTCGTTTTCTTGATGAAATGCTTGCACTCAAACTCAGGTCAGGATTTGGTGGGGCATGTCTGAGTATCGCCGGAACCAAGATATTCGCAGATGGCGCGCTTGGTTCGCAGACGGCACTGATGTTTGAACCGTATCGAAAGAACAAAAACAATTACGGTATGGAGACGACATCTGATAAAGAGATGAAGCGACTGGTGCGCGCGGCGGCATCGAACGGAATAGCATGTGCAGTTCACGCCATCGGTGACCGCGCGAATCATCAGGTATTGAATGCGTTTGAGAGTATCAGCAGGAGACATCGTAAACTGAGACACAGGATCGAGCATGTTCAGATCATCAGGACTGATGATCTCCGGAGACTTGCAGGGTTAGATATTATTGCATCAGTGCAGCCATCGCATTGCAGTTCAGATATTGACTTGATGAAGAAACACTGGGGAAATCGCGCAAAAAATGCTTATCCATTCAGAAATTTAATCGATTCAGGGGCACATGTGGCATTTGGATCTGATGCGCCTATTGAGAAGCTCGACCCGTTTATCGGGATTCAATCGGCAGTGACGCGCAGGTCATTTGACGGTACGATGTCTCATCAGTTGGGACAGCGTCTGTCCCGTGTCGAGGCTGTCGCCGGATTCTCCTCCGGTGTGGCGTATGCTCTCGGTGATGAAAACCTTTTCGGGACAATAACTCCCGGGAAAAGTGCCGACATAGTTATACTGGAACAGGATCCGTTTGATGTTAAGCCTGATCGGCTGAAGGATATTGAAGTTCTTGCAACTTTCTTTGAGGGCAGGTGTGTGTATGGGAAGGAGTTCATCTATAACAGATAAGAAGGTATGTATGAGAATAACCCGGTTGTTGGAAACGGTTGTTATTGCGTTACTCTTGCTGATATTGGTACCGGCCGCAAATGCGGCAGTGATAGAGAAGGCATATCTGATTCATTCCACATTGAACAGTGATGGCAGATCGATTGTATCTGTATATGATGTCACAAGCCAGCGTTACACAACGATGTTTTCGGTTGTGCCGGGAGCCGGTTTCGCGAGGGTGACGCCGGATGGGTCGAAAATATGGTTCTTCTCCGTGACCGAGGGCAGCGCTGAAATATACGAGGTCTCATCTGATGAACTTGTTGGTACTGTCAGCCTCGATGGCCCTTCGACTGACGCTGTCTTTTCGCCTGATGGATCGACTTGCTATGTTGCATACAGATCAGCGAGTAATAACAATGGGGTGTCATTCATCGATGTTGAGTCGCTGATGAGCACATCTTCGGTTGAAATCGGCGAAATTCCAGCGTCACTTGCCCTGACAGAAGATGGCGCCAGATTATATGTCGCAAAACCAGCGGATAATTCTCTCGTAGTCATCGACACCAAAGAGGCGAAAGCTGTTCGCACACTATTCACCGGTATCGAACCTGTGAGTCTTGCTCTGGGGTTTGATGACAAACTCCTGTTTGTCGCAAACCGGGGCGTGGAGAGGGGAGCATCCGGCGGATCGAATGTCACTGTCATCAACACTGAATCCGAGAAGATCATACGTGTGCTTGAGAGCAGTAGAGGAGCATGCTTTGTCGGTATCTCACGAACCGGGGACAGACTCGCTGTTTTACATTCCAGCGGGGGAGCGACTGACAGCATGTGGGTTTATGCAATCAGGTATAATGGCTCCGATCTCACCGCACAGATTGTTGGCAAAACCGAGATCGGTCCAGATGTGCTGTCCGGGGCGCTCGATCTGACAGGAGAGGAATTGGCCGTGGTGTCTCACGACGGCGCAATGGTATCGACCCTCGACATATACGAACCGGGGATACTGACTGTCTTGCCCAGTGAAGATGATATTAAGTCCCTGTCAGTAACTTTTGCAGCAGTTGATCTCGATGCTGAAATTGCCAAATGCGATGCGGTCATCAATTCAGAATCATCGGATGACGAGATTCAACTCGCATATTTCAAGAAGGCATATCTTCAGTCAACAACAGGTGATGTCAATTCGGTCGTCGAAACGTACAGCAAGATTATCGACAATTACGCCGGTACTCCCGCTGAGACGAAAGCGCTGTTCAAGCTGGGTAATCTTTGCTATGACAACAAGCTTCTTGCCAATGCGGCAGATTATTATAACAGGGGACTTGCAGCTTACGCAAATTTGCTTGCTTCTGAGCCTGACGCTTTGAAGTATAAACCTGAAGGATTGCTTGATGCCGCAGACAGACTTGTCGAGCTGTCAGACAAGATCGACACAGACTATTTCGTAACTTTATACAGGCTCTATTCCGCTGTCCCTGTGGTGCTTCCCGAACTACCGAAATTGTTTTTCACGTTCGGTGTCGCCCTGAAAAAAGAGGGAAACTAGAAATTTGCGAAGAAATGTTTTGCCGAGACTGAAGATGGAATAATCGAATTGCTGGATGAGTCGATGCTTCAGGAGATGAGAGCGAAACTCGCGCTTGTTCGTAGTGACAGCAAAGCTATTCTTAAGGCGAGAAAGATCAAAAGCGCGATCACGCTCGACGGTCGGATGGATGAATGGTCGAAAGCTGATGTGCTGGAAATCGACACAAGGGAGCAGGTTGCTGTTAATAAACGACGTTGGATGGACAAATCCGACATCTCGGGGAAATTCTCAGTTTGCTATGACAAATTCAATATTTATATTTCCGGCAGTGTGCTTGACGACAAGATATATCATCGTGACAAGGATGTGGCTGATTATGTCGGTCTTTATCTTGATGTACGGGATGGCTCCGGTGAGTATATTACTCGCAGCAAGACGATGGACGATGGTGTTATCGCTGTAAAAGTATATCCTCCTGTTGATAAAACCGGGTCTTTCAGAGTATCAACAGATGGCCTGGTTCAGCCGCTTGTTGGGGGAATGATCGTTGAGGGCGGTTACAAGTTTGAGCTTAAAATACCGATCGCATATCTCCAGGGTTTCGTTCCGGACAAGAAACGCAGGATCGGTTTTGGGATAGAGATGTTCGATGTCGATTCCAATAATGAATCCGACCCTCCCAAAGTCATCGGATGGATGATACCGACATACAGCGCTTTTGGAAAACGGTTGCCGGAGATGTTTGGAATCCTGTCGTTTTAGTGCTATCTTGGATTGAACAATGGATTGTAATCAAGGGAGTTAAACGATGAATCGATTTTGTGTTTTGGCGATTCTATTGTTGCTTGTTTTAAGCTGTTCGAATAAGAAAGAAACCTCTGACAATCTTGTGTCATCAAAGTACACGCTCCTCATTGAGAAGACTCGTGATTTTGACTCAACACTTGTTGAGCGGTTTAACACAGCTCTTGCCGGCTCCGGTATCCCGAAAGTCGTGAAGTTTATGTACGGGCTTGAATTTCCCGAGATACTTCCCGGTATTACGGTGTTCTCGCATCAGTACGAACCCGGAAAGAGTTCTGAGGCGTTGACTATCTGTTTTGATGCTGTCCAGGAACGGTTCTATGTCCTGATGGATCGTTCTTTCGACAATGATTTTAATGAAATGGTCGTTGGTAGATTCGAGAATGTTGATGAGCAGCAGGCGTTCAAGCTCGCGGCTGTGTATGTTTACATCAGCCATCACCCAAGGATGATAGTATGCAGAGGCGCGGATTTGTTTCTCGAACCTCGCCTGCGTCACTATATGAATGAGTCGTTTGTTCCGGAACCTGGCGGCTATCAGAAAGAATTCTCGAATGACTGGTGGGCATGGGTGGCATTCCCAAGCGCCAACAATGAATACCGGAGATTCTACGACACGTATTCAGACAGCATCAGCGAAGCGGCGTTTGTCAGGGATATACCGAAAGGTACTTTTGGAGTGCCGACTGTGACAAAGAAGGGTATTTATTACGAAGTTGTATTCTATGGCCTCCCAATCGACGGATCAAACGAAGTCAATCGGTATTCAGTTCGTGTTGCGATGAACGGTCGCATTCACGATGAAAGTGTTGAAACTGCCTATTACTATTAGGGCTTTTTGAAAAACCTGTAAACAGATATAAAAAGTTAACACGGTAGCTGTGTTGCTGTGTGATTGGTTTAATGCAAACAATGTACCATTTGCAGGGGCACAGCCCCTGCAATCACTCGAATGGGATTTTTGCAGCAAGCCTTTAGGCGAATTCCTCGTGATGAGATTCGTTAACCTGCGCCGATAAGTTTGAATACTTCATCCGGCTTGAGAGTACCATGCACGCCGAGTGCTTCTGACATTTTTTCGTAGAGTTGCTGGGCAACCTCTTTCGCTCGATCAACAATCTCTTCAGGATAGATTGCGCTTTCTGCTGCGGCGAGATTCTGCTGGGCGTTGCTCAGGTTTGCCTCTGTGACTGATTTGGTATCGAGTTTCCGGTCATCATTGGCTTTGAGCGCTTTTTCGACACTTTTCTCGGCTGCTTCAGTTACCTGACGTGTGGCGGTGGCATTTTCAGGATTGACCTGGAGTGCCTCAGTCTGCGCAGCCATGCTCAGGCTATCCACATCGATTTTTACAGGCTTAAATTCAGTAAGATCGACTTTCTTGAAAATCCTCCTATAGCCTGATATTTCTTCTGCAAGTTTGCGCTGAATCGCCTCGAGTGAATCCGAATCGCCTGATGCAACCGATGCAAGTTGGTACAGCAGCGAGTTAATGCGTGTAAGGCTGTTCTTGAGCGTGTCGAGTGCGGAATACTGGATACCCTGCGCCTGTTCCGGCTGATACCGAACAGCTTTCTCAGACTGCCCGACGGATATGTCGTTGATCACAGCAGCATCTTTGAGTAGCCCCATTTCCTCCTTAAGACTTTTTCGGGACTCGTGAATTTTATCGGCGAGATCTGGATTGTAAAGATAATCCGCAGCCTTCACATTTTCGTTGCTGACCTGAAGCTCGACTTTTTTCACTTGCCCGGTCTGTACCGGTTTGGGTTTGAGAAGATAAGTTGCACTGTCAATCCTTTGAATCATAGCACAAACTCCTGTTTGGTAGTTCCGTTGTTCTGTGCGCAACCATCGTGCCGGGAATTTACCGACAATAATATCTGCCGTAACAGCTTATGATTCATCTAGTTGTCTGATACAGCCGGTTGTGCCAGATTCGGTGAACTATGGGAAGAATCCTATAGAATATCGGTGTGGATAGTCTTGTAGTGCAGGTGTCCCCGACACCTGCCGTTATTCTTCGCAGGAGTGAAGCACTCCTGAGGCTGTCTCAAAAGATGTAATATTGTAATATGCAGGTAATAATGTGTGCAGAGGAAATAGCGTCATTCCCGCGAAGGCGGGAATCCATCCTAACCGCAACACATTCAATGGATTCCCGCCTTCGCGGGAATGACAATGTCGTCTTCCTGCATGAGTAAAATTGTACTTTTGAGACAACCTCTTCTGCGTTACCTGGCTGCTTGCATAGACGCAGCATAGGGTGATTTTGTGAAGTAGTATTTATTGGAACGGTTCCGGCATCCAACCCGACTTTGTGAATTATTTCCTTACAATATGGATAATAATTGCCACTGATGATTATGGTTGTTATTGCGCTGTAAATCGCTTGACAAGAAAACATTGATGCAATTACTTATATACAATGATATTCGGGAGATTGCGCGTATGATCTTATGAGATGAGTCAGGTCGTTGTTATGTTTATGATTGTTACATATTTCACAATGTTGTGACGATATAGATAATATGTTTGTTCGAAATCCGGGTTGTACCGGAGCGATATATCAAGGAGATTCAAATGGCAGAATTTGAACCGGTTGACAGCCAAATCGCGGCTGATACCCTTGTCGTAGGCGGTGGAATCGCCGGAATGACGACGGCCATCGAGACGGCTGAGGTCGGCAGGCAGGTCATACTTCTCGAAAAACTGCCATCGATCGGTGGACGAGTCGCGGCGATGAATCAGTATTTCCCGAAGCTGTGTCCGCCGACATGCGGTATTGAGATCAACCTCAGGAGACTACGGGCAAACCCGCGAGTGCGTATCCTGACTCTCGCCGAGGTCGAAAAGGTCAGCGGTACTGTCGGCGACTATGAAGTTACGATCAAACTCAACCCGCGATTTGTAAACGAGAAATGCACCGCGTGCGGCGATTGCGAAAAAGTCTGCGAGATCGAACGCGGCAATGATTTCAATTTCGGTATCGATAAGACGAAAGCGATATATCTGCCACACATGATGGCGTATCCGAATCGCTATGTTGTCGATCCGCGATTCGTCGGCGATGAGCGATTGAAAAAATGTGTGGAAGCCTGCCCGTCAGATGCTATCGAACTCGACATGCAGCCGAGGACTATCACTGCAAAGGTCAAGGCGATTGTCTGGGCGACAGGATGGAAACCGTACGACGCCACGAAGATTGACAATCTCGGTTTCGGCAGATTCCCGAACGTAATAACAAATGTCATCATGGAACGCTACGCATCAGTGAGTGGCCCGACTGAAGGCAAGATTGTTCGTCCTTCCGATAACGCCGAAGTCAAGTCTGTGGGATTTGTGCAGTGCGCCGGATCGAGAGACGAGAATCATTTGCCATATTGTTCGGCTGTATGTTGTCTGGCATCGATGAAGCAGGCGACTTATGTGCGCGAGCAGTATCCTGACGCCGAAATCCACATGTTCTATATCGACGTCAGGTCTCCCGGCAGGCTCGAAGATTTCTATGTCGCGAGACAGGAAGACGAAAAACTGCATTTCCATCGCGGGAAAGTCGCACGTATCACTGAAGATCCAAATACAAAGAATTTAATCCTCGAAGCTGAGAATACTTTAACAGGTGAAATCACAAAGACTGAGGTCGATCTTGCAGTGTTAGCGACCGGCATGGTTCCGAATACTGTTGATGATTCTCCGCCTGTTGAAACACGCCTTGATGATTACGGATTCATAGTAGATGAGCCGGGCAACAGCCTTATCGGAACGGGAACGGCTGTAAGGCCTCTCGATGTGTCGGCATCGATTCAGGATGCCACTGGAGCAGCTCTGAAGGCGATAATTGCCGGGAAGGGGAGGTAACAGGATGGCTGATACTGAAGCAAAAATCGGTTGCTATATTTGCAAAGGAA
>JAJRZO010000283.1 GCA_024275215.1 Candidatus Zixiibacteriota bacterium
ATTCCATTCCAACCGCGAGGCCGGCAATTATATTGGTAGCCGGCCCGGTTTCTGACGCCTTTGCGATATTGCGAATCGGTTTCATAGACGTATAGTATTCTGTCAGCAAACCGAGTGTTATGCCTGCAAGATTGCCAACCAGGACAGCCCAGAATATGCCAACCGGCAGGTTAAGTCTCTTAACGATGAAATAAGTCGCTATCAGCATGATGATCGCACCAACGTATGTAACGACTCTCAGTACTGCGGCAGGATTCATTGCGGCAAACATACGTATCGAGATGTTACCTGCGATCGATGCTACAATACCGGCAGTGACAATTGCAAGCGGAAGCATCATCAGAGAGGTTCGGACAGTATCGCTGATTGCAGCTCCACCCATTGTAACCATTGTCGCTGCAATGGCGATAGTGGCAATGACCGAGCCGACATACGACTCGAACAAATCCGCACCCATTCCTGCGACATCACCTACATTGTCGCCGACATTGTCAGCAATAACAGCCGGATTTCGCGGGTCATCCTCAGGAATACCAGCCTCTACTTTGCCAACAAGGTCTGCGCCTACGTCAGCAGATTTCGTGTAAATGCCACCGCTTACACGAGCAAAGAGCGCAATCGATGATGCACCCATCGCAAAGCCGGTAAGAACCGAGTAGTTGGTCAGATTGCCGAAATAATGGAAATAGATTCCAATACCGAGCAGACCAAGCGACGCGACAGACATACCCATCACAGCGCCGCCAGAAAAAGCAGCTATGAGAGCTTTGGCTTGTCCGGACGTTGCGGCCGCCTGAGCAGTTCGAGTGTTGGCGGCAGTTGCGGCAGACATACCAAAGAATCCAGCAAGCATCGAACAAATGGCTCCCGACAAGAATGCTATGGCAGTCATCCATCCGATCTTCCATCCAAGTAACAGAAATACAATCACGATAAAAATCGCGAGAATTCTGTACTCTTGTTTCAGGAACACCATCGCACCATTATGAATCTTCTCGCCAAGCTCCTGCATCAACTCGTTGCCGGGCGGCATACGCTTGATTGAGAAAAATAAAATGAGTGCGAACAGCAGACCGATTGCACCGAGAATCACGGCTATGATACCAAGGTCCATTCAGGCAGCTCCTTTCGTTAGCTCAGGTCATTGTGTGTGTAGTGGTATTTTGTATGGAAATGGCTGACGTTACAAATTGTGCGTCAGCCACTTGAAAACTTCTTTTCTTTCCGGTCAATACGCCATTAACGAGTCAACACAACCGCATCAAAACTGGGAAGCCTGTCATATCGGTTGCCCATGTCAAAGTCAATGTGATCAAAATTGCCGGGTTCTTCCGGCAGTGATCCTTCAAACAAAACGAACGGGAACATCTGATCCGGTTCGGGATCGGGATACGGCTCGATAGTTATATACACTGTACCTTCTCCGACAAGATCGATTGTAGAAGGAAACCCGGACGGCAGGTTATTGAGAAAATCCTCGCCCGGTACATTTGGATACCAATAGGTTCCGCCATGCGAATTGTCCCAGTCCTGAACATTCGGATTACGAAACTTGCCTGTTGAAAGCGGCCGAGGGAAAGAATCTGTCATCACCCAGCCTTCGTACACGAAATTCGCATTCTTTTTCATCAGGGGCATATGCAAAGTTTGACTCATTACAAAATGTGTGCCTCCCCTTTTAATCCCGTGAAACCACAAGCCACTATAAGGATCAGAGTCAGGCTCTCCATCATCCGAATAAGTCTTCAACACATACCCGGCACTTATTTCATTCTTGGAATAACCACTTGGCGGATCATATTCAAGAACGACATCGTATGCAGCCCTATTAAAGAAATCGAACTGCCCATGGATAGGAAGAATCGGGTCTGTAATCTCATAGAAGATCAGACCGTTGTTTGATCTGACGCCATCGTCTGCCAGAGGTTCCACAGTTATCATGATAACATTAAAATCATAGATGTTGCGTTCACCCGGTGTCGGGAAAACATCTGACATTGGGTTGCTTTCAAGGTCAAAGAATTCGTAGGCGTCTCTATTCCAGTAGAACTTCCCAAGGCTGAGTTCATCTTCAACAACCCTGATAGCATTACTATCATCATCAACAGTAAAATCAAACTTCACAAGCCAAAGTTCATAGCATAACTTGGATGGATTCATCAAAGATGGCAAGTTATACGGCTTCAACTGCAAAGCATTGCCGAAAAATACTTTTGGTTCCGAATTGATCTCTTTCTTGCCACAGCCTGTGATGCTTACCAACAGAAAGACCAGTACCGACAACAGCAAGAATCTCATTATGTTATTCATTTATTTGATCCCTTCTCGTCAAATGTCTGTAACATTAGACGCAAAGTATAGCGAGTTGCTTAATGGGTGTCAAGCGGAAAAAGCCAATCAGG
>JAJRZO010000284.1 GCA_024275215.1 Candidatus Zixiibacteriota bacterium
CGACTTTCCTGGCACCACCCATCTTCAGCGACAGCGACCTCCACATCAATTTCATCAAGAGAATCTTCTTTATATGTATGCCCTGAACGAATCAGCACCGAGCCGTCATCTACACGCCTTACCGTATTTGAAGTGTGACCTGCCAGCAGTTCCGAAAGCTTCTTATTCCGCAGCTTGCCAATTTCGTTGATCATTGCTGCATACGTTTTCTTGAGCCTTGCGATTTCAGCTTTTTCCGCCTTTTTCGCATCCTCAGTACGCTCTTTCCGAGTGTAGACTTTGGTGTCAATTACGATCCCCTGCAATCCGGGCGGAGCTTTCAGAGACGCATCACGGACATCGCCCGCTTTCTCACCGAAGATCGCCCGCAGCAATCTTTCCTCAGGTGACAACTCAGTCTCGCCTTTGGGAGTAACTTTACCAACAAGAACATCTCCGGCTTCGATCTCAGTACCGACAACCACTATTCCGTTCTCATCGAGATGTCGCAAAGCCTCTTCGGACACATTCGGAATCTCGCGAGTAACTTCTTCAGAGCCGCGCTTGGTGTCTCGCACCTGAAGCTCGAACTCCTCGATATGCACTGAAGAGTAAATATCTTCGTGTATCAACCTCTCGGATACGATAACCGCATCCTCGAAATTATATCCCCGCCATGGCATGAATGCAACGAGTGCATTGTACCCAAGCGCTAATTCTCCCCCACGGGTTGCCGGACCATCGGCGATCACATCGCCAGCCTTGACTTCATCTCCGACTTCGACTATCGGTTTGAAGCTGATGCACGTATCCTGATTGGAACGTTTGTATTTGATGAGAGTGTAAACATCCTCCTCGACAAAACCAAGACCGAGATCGTTGCTCCGCTTCCTGGGTTTGATTCTGATCGTGTCAGCGTCAACGTATGTGACAACTCCTGAATTCCTGGCAAGCACTGATGCTCCGGAATCGCGTGCGACGCGTTCTTCCATGCCGGTTCCAATGAGTGGCGGCTCAGTTTTCAACAATGGTACGGCCTGCCTCTGCATGTTGGAACCCATCAATGCACGGTTTGCATCGTCATGCTCAAGAAATGGAATAAGTGCGGCAGCAACAGAAACCACCTGCTTCGGAGAGACATCCATGAACTCGATTTTTTCAGGAGGCACAACGGGATAATCGCTTTTGAATCGAGCAGTGATAAGCTGATTGACAAAACGACCTTTTTCATCGAGCGGCTCATTTGCCTGCGCGATAACACACTTGTCTTCCTGGTCAGCCGAGAGATAAACGATCTCATCGGTCGCCCTGCCCTTCACAACTTTTCTGTATGGGGTCTCGAGGAAACCATATCTGTTTATTCGCGCAAAAGTAGCCAGAGAAGCTATCAGCCCGATATTGGGTCCTTCAGGGGTCTCAATGGGACATACGCGACCGTAGTGAGTATGATGAACATCTCGAACTTCAAATCCCGCGCGTTCACGAGTCAGACCGCCGGGGCCGAGTGCCGAAAGCCGTCTCTTATGTGTCAACTCCGACAACGGATTCGTCTGATCCATGAACTGCGAAAGTTGAGATGATCCGAAGAAAGTATCGACAACAGCGGAGACAGTTCGCGCATTAACGAGATCGTGAGGTGAAATATTCTCCGCATCCTTGAGACTCATGCGCTCACGGATTGTTCTCGCTACGCGGGAAAGTCCGACCGAGAACAGATTCGACAGAAGTTCTCCGATAGATCGCGCACGACGGTTGCCGAGGTGGTCGATATCATCAATATAGCCTTCGCCATTCTTCAGTTTTGCGAGATAATCTATAATAGCAAGGAAGTCTTTGACATCCAGAGTAGTCTTGTCAAGTGGCAGATCAAGTCCAAGCCGCTGGTTTATCATAAATCTGCCGACTTCACCAAGATCATAACGCTTCTCTGAGAAGAACATTTTCTCGACCAGGCCCTGAGCCATCTCTGCTGTCGGAGGTTCGCCGGGTCTGATCTGAGAATACAACTTGATCAGAGCTTCGTCTGTCGATGTGGTCGGATCCTTGCGGAATGTATTAGCTATAACCCTGATTTCCCTTGTGCTCTCCATCTTGATGAGCTTCAGGGATTTCAGCTTCATTTCTTTGAAACGTTCCGCCACCTGTTCAGTAATCTCATCACCTGCAAGCAGCAATATCTCGCCGGTTTCAGTATCGATAATATCCTCTGCCACGAATCGACCTACAGCCTTTTCGAGCTTTTTTCCTGCAATACTGAATTTTTCAGTATCGTAAAATTGCTCTATTATGTCAGCATTGGATGAGAATCCGAGCGCTCTCAGAAGCATTGTGACAGGGACTTTCTTTCTGGAGTCGATATGCACATACATCATGTCATTGATGTCGATCGTGAACTCGACCCAGGAGCCACGGAAAGGAATAATACGGGCAGAGAATATCTTCTTGCCATTCGGATGAATGTCGTCATCAAAGAACACGCCCGGAGAACGGTGTAGCTGTGAAACTATCACTCTCTCTGCGCCATGAATAATGAAAGTGCCCTGATCCGTAAGAAGTGGAAGTTCTCCCAGAAATACATCCTGCTCGATAATATCTCTGACTTCTTTGCTCTTGTCCTCCTGCTCTCTCGAAATCAAACGGAGAGTTGCCTTTAGCGGAGCCGCATAAGTCATGTTGCGGTCCTGGCATTCTTTCACGGAATACCGCGGAGTCCCGACACTGTACTTGACAAATTCGAGTGAGAAGTTCTCACGAATGTCACTTATCGGAAAGATCTCCATGAACATCTGCTGCAATCCCTGCTTTTTGCGCTTCTCCGGCTGAACATCCAGTTGAAGGAAATCGTCAAACGATTTCAACTGAACATCAAGCAGATTGGGCATTTCAGCAGGTGAATGCAGCTTGGCATAAGAATGCCTCTTCACCTGGGTTACCTTAGCCAATACTGTTACCCTCCTCGTTAGGGTATCAGGTCAATGAATATCTCTCCCTCTTATCGAAGAAATGGAGGGACTCAATACCACCCTGACACTCACCACCATAATGTGAGCTTATCCGAAAAAGTTCCGGCGGCAGACATACCGCTGACTCTGCAACCGAAATGAATATAGTCGTGGGGACACTGCTTCCTCCCGCGACCGTTGGTTTACCTGTCACTACTTCGTCGAACTCTAAATGGGAAGTCCCGGGCTATTTCACCCGGAACTTGCCTACTTGATTTCAATCTGAGCACCCACTTCTTCGAGCTTGGCTTTTGCCGCCTCAGCATCTTCCTTGCTTACGCCTTCCTTGACCGTACTCGGAGCGCTATCCACGACTTCCTTGGCTTCCTTGAGTCCCAAACTCGTAAGTTCACGCACTACCTTGATTACCTGGATCTTCTTGTCGCCGACAGCCGTCAGGACGACATCGAACTCAGTCTGTTCTTCGGCCGGGGCTTCACCGGCGCCGGTAGCAGGTCCAGCGGCAGCAACAGGCATAGCCGCGGAAACACCAAATTTGTCCTGAAGCTGTTTTGAAAGATCAGCCAGCTCCAGCACTGTCATTTTCTCGATCAGATCAATTACCTGACCAACCGATTCTTCTGCCACGATATTTCTCCTTGACATTCTATTTCAACTTCAGATTGTCGGGAGTACCTCCGGGCAAAGCCCGCTCCCGGGTCATCTATGTTGAACTTAAAAGCAGCTCTCTTTCTTAATTCTTTTGTTCCGCAATCGCATCAATAGTCATCACGAATTCACGCATAATGCCATCAAGCGTCCCGACCAGTGCAGACAACGGCGAAGTTATCACACCGACAACTTTCGCAAGCATTTCATCTCTGCCTGGAAGCTTGGCAAGTTGCTCAAGTTGATCCTTGTCATAGAACACACCATCGACGATGCCCGCTTTGAATGTTGGCTTGCCAAGTTTCTTTGTGCTCTTCGCAAATTCAAACAATGCCTTGGCGCTTGCCGAGGGGTCGCCTTTGGTAAAAGCAACCGCGGTCGGACCATTCCAAAATTCATTGAGCTGATCGAGTCCGTTGCCCGAAGAACTGGCGGCAATTTTCAACAGAGTATTCTTCGCAATCAAGTATCTGACTTCTTTTTCCCTGAGAGACTTGCGAAGCTGATTCATTTGTTCCACGGTAAGCCCGGCATAATCTGAAAGAATTACCGCATCCGCCGAATCCATATATTCCTTGAACCTGGCGACCTTTTCTACCTTTTCTGCATTTGGCATTTCCTAATGCTCCTCTAAGCAAGCGCTGAGACCAGCAAACTACTGTCTCAACTTCGTAAGAAGATCCTGCGTATCGACCTTGATCCCGATTCCCATGCTCGAGGTGATCGATGCGTTGCGGAGATACAACCCTTTCGATGAAGCGGGCTTCATCCTCATAATAACATCGAGAAATGAAAGAGCGTTCTCCGAAAGTTTATCTTTATCGAATGACACCTTGCCGACCGGAACGGCGATATTGCCAGTCCTGTCGACACGGAATGCGATCTTACCTTTCTTGATATCCTTTACGGCTTTACCGACATCCTGCGTGACCGTGCCTGACTTGGGATTCGGCATCATGCCCTTCGGCCCAAGGAGCTTACCAATCTTACCAACAGATGACATAGCATCTGGAGAAGCAACGACTACATCGCAATCGAGCCACCCCTCTTTGATCTTCTCGATCATATCTTCCAGACCGACATAATCGGCTCCTGCTTCTTTCGCTTCCTGCACTTTTTCGCCTTTTGTAAGAACAAGGACTTTCACCTCTTTACCGGTTCCGTGAGGAAGAGTAACAGTGCCGCGAATCATCTGATCGGCCTTTTTCGGATCAACACCAAGCCTGACGGCGAATTCGACCGTCTCATCAAACTTCGCGAAGGCATTATCCTTAACCATCTGAACTGCTTCATCAAGTGGGTATGCAGTCTTACGGTCGACCTTTTCGCTTATTGCTTTGTAGTTCTTGCCATGACTCATATCATCAAACCTCTCAGATGCTAATCAGCTACTTCGATACCCATGCTCCGCGCAGTCCCGGCGATCATTTTCATAGCGCCCTCGACATCCGCAGCATTCAGGTCAACCATCTTCAATTCAGCGATTTCTTTTATCTGACTCATAGACACTCGACCGATCTTGTTACGATTCGGTTCTCCAGATGCCTTCTCGAGCTTGGCGGCTTTCTTCAACAATACCGCCGCGGGAGGAGTCTTGGTTATAAACGAAAAACTTTTGTCAGCATAGACAGTGATAACCACAGGTATAATCATTCCGGCCTGCTGCTGTGTCCTTGCATTGAAAGCCTTGCAGAATTCCATGATATTGACGCCATGCTGACCGAGTGCCGGCCCAATCGGCGGCGCCGGATTCGCATTGCCCGCTGGAATCTGAAGCTTGATATATCCACTTATTTTCTTAGCCATCCTGCACTCCTATGAAACGCTTTCAACCTGAAGGAAATCGAGCTCTACCGGTGTGGGGCGACCGAAGATAGAAACCATCACCTTCACCTTCTTGCGCTCCATATTTACCTCCGACACAAATCCTGAAAAATCGGAAAACGGACCGTCGATAACTTTGACCGCATCGCCGGACCTGAATGGGAAATCGGTGATCTCTTCGATCCGACCATCATCCATCTGCCCCATAACACGATCAACTTCTTCACGAGTCACGGGGACAGGCTTACCCGCAGTGCCGACAAAACTTGTAACTCCCGGTGTATTTCTAACGATGTGCTCGGTTTGTTTGTCAAGATCCATTTCAATAAGCATGTAACTCGGCAGGAACTTCTTGGTGGAAGTGGAACGCTTTCCATGCTTCATCTCAGTAACCTCTTCAGTCGGAATAAGTATCTGACCGAACTTGTCCTCGAGGCCATACTGCGCTATCGAGGATTCGAGATGACGCTTCGCCTTTTGCTCATGCCCTGAATACGTGTGCACAACATACCATTTCAGGTCAGCCATTTGCAACACCTGTCATTAATTAGCTCAAAACCAAAGAAATCAGAGCGCTCAGCGCCTGATCCACCACAAAGATAAAACCTGCCATAATGATCGACACAACAATCGTAACGGTTGTCGATCCGATGATTTCATCCTTGCTCGGCCATGTGACCTTTTTGAGTTCGGTCACAGTCTCTTTTACGTACTTTACAATTTTGTCTTTCATCTTGCCTGTCTCATAAGCAGGTCTGGAGGGACTCGAACCCCCAGCCCCCGGTTTTGGAGACCGGTGCTCTAC
>JAJRZO010000285.1 GCA_024275215.1 Candidatus Zixiibacteriota bacterium
GACAGATGGAATTATATCGTAAGCTATCCTGCCGCCGCAGATGTGGATGGTGACGAATATCCTGATTTACTGTTTACAATTTCGTCGCTTTGGGGAGATGGAGAAATCTATGTCCTCAAACATGATGGAACACCATATCGACCTAACCTGATCGGTGACGGATCATGGTTTGCTTATGTGGATGGTTCACTTGGTAGTCCTGTCATCGGGGATGTTTCCGGCGATGGAGAAGTGGATATTGTGGTGAGGGCAGGATCGGTACTCCCCGGATCGAAGTTCGAAAGGATTTTCGCATTCAACAGGGAAGGCGAAGTTCTTGACGGATGGCCTATTTATTCTTTTGCATCACCCAGCGAAGTGTTAGGCGGCACGCAGCATACCCCGATACTGACCGATATTGATCTTGACGGTCTCACGGATATTGTCTGCACTTCTGATGACGGTCAGGTCTATGTTTGGAAACTGGAGACGCCATACGATCCGAACAATATCCCCTGGGGGCAGTTCCTCCATGACAGCAGGAATTCAGGCATTCTGCCAAAAGACAGTGTCATTACTCATGCTGAATCGCCTGATGACGGCATGGTAATCCCGCAGTCATTCAGCCTCGGACAGAATTATCCGAACCCGTTCAACTCTGACACGAAAATCGAATTTGAAGTCAATAAAACATCTCAGGTAACGATCGAAGTGTTCAATCTGCTCGGACAGAAAGTCAGGACTTTACTGAATGACCGGATCGAATATGGTAAACACGAGATCGGCTGGGATGGCAGTGACGATGACAACAACGATGTTGCCTCCGGGATATATTTCTATCGTATGAAGTCGGATGATTTCGTACGAACTCGGAAAATGATCAAACTGAACTGATATGCGCGGATCAAAAAGCCTTACTCTATCAGTGGTTGCGGTGTTAATCGTGACCGGGTTCTATATCCTGTCAGCGGCAGACGCCCATACAGGTTTTAACGACAGGATCAGCATTCAGTTTGATTCTGATATTCTCTGGAGAACTGTGCTTGATACCCGGCATGAAAAAGGAATGATATTTCTTCTGATGCCAAACGGCATTCAGGTATATGATGGCGGAGTGGATTTTGTCAATCCGTCGTTGGTGTCTCAGTTGAAACTTGATGGGAGATACGACCGTCTGGAATTGTTCGCCGGCAATGGTGCAGCCTACTCGAGCGATGGACGAATTGTATTTGTTGATGTCTCCGATCCTTATGAGATGAAAATGCGTGGAAATGTTGATGTGAACGATACAATCTTCGACTATGTTATGTACAACGGCATCGGATTCGCGGCGTGTGGTTTCGATGGCGTAAAGATCATTGGCCAGTCAGATGTGAAAAATCCCGCTGTTACGAGTGATCTTCAGGATGCTGTTCATGCTGTCGCTGTTGACGCTGAAGGTGGGCATCTGTATGTGGCTGATGACTACAACGGACTACTTGTCTATGACCTGAGTGATCCGCTCGCACCGCAGTTGATCGATTTCATACTCTTTTCTACGGTTGTCAGGGATATCTCTGTGACAGGCGACAAATTGTATATAGCAACTGGCGACATGGGTGTTGATGCGTATCGTGTCGAACTGCCGTGGCGGATTGTTCCACTCAGGACAGACACGGTCGGTTCGCAGGTCTCTAAGGTCAAGTCGTTCGACGAGGCTGTGCTTGCAGTTGATCTGTATGGAGCGATCCATGTTTTCAGCGCCAGGAGTTCCGAGGAGAGAATCGTTATAAGCAGCGATGAGTCTTCTGATCGATTCGATTTTGCAAGACTTGGTGGACGCGATTATGTATTGACACCTGACCGTTCAGGTGATTTCAGAGTGTTGTCGGTTGACAATGAATCTGAGCGGGGCCAGGTTTGGTTATATCCCGGATCAAACAGCATATCGAACGTGGCTTTACTCGACAGTTTGCTTCTTGTTTCCGATCAGTCTGATGATCTCGGAATGTGGAAGATTGGTGATGGTACGCCAAAGAAAGTCTCCTCACTTGAATCATCGAATCAGTTGACTTATGTGACGGCTCTTGATTCGCTTGTGTTTGTTGCCGAAAACAGTTTAGCTGCCGGTTTCCTGCATTTGTTGAGCACTGCCGGGGATTGCTGCGAACTGGATTTTGAGAAGACCATGATGTCTGTTTCAGACATTGCAGATATTAAGGCAGAGTACAACGATACCGGAAGTATAGACATAGTTTCGTTCGGTAACGATGGCACCACGATCATGACAATCGGATTTCCGGAAGACTCGCTGAATGACTTCTATGTTGCTGCGAATTATGCCTCGATACTATCCGGATTCCGAATTGCCGCTGCGGAGAGAGCTGGGGAGTATGTGTATACGATTACCTCAAAGGGGTCAATCGGCACTATCTACGATGCGAGCATGATTACTTTCGGTGAGCCTGTACCGGAGATAGGCGGTTTTTCGATTCGGGGAGGAGTCAGGAGCATTGAGGTGCTGGACAATGTCTGCTATGCGGCAGGATCGTTCGGTCTCAGAGTGTTTGAAATGGATGGCCCGTTGATCGGTCGGTTGATCGATAATTTCTGCAGCTCCTATGGTTTTCATGACCTGGTTATTGACGAAGAGAATAATCTCATGTTCGCGGCGCTGGGAGGCGATGGGATCGCCGTCTTTGACATAACTGACCGCGCAACACCGGAATTGCTGTCGATTACAGACACTCCCGGTTTTGCGACGCAACTTGATGTCGATGATGATTTCATAGCCGTTGCGGATGAACATTCTGCCCAGATTTTCAGATACGAACTCTATGACAGCAACCGCAACCGTGTTATCCCGAAGAACTATATTCTCTCTCAGAATTACCCAAACCCGTTCAATAGCATCACAAAGATCACCGTCTCCATTCCGAACACTGAATCAACCGGAGAACAGGCAAGGCTCGAAATCTTTAACCCACTCGGTCAGATAGTCAGAACTATTGTCGACAGGCCCTTGGAGCCGGGGAAACATGTTTTCACCTGGGATGCGAGAGGCTATCAGGGAGAAACAGTGGCGAGTGGAGTCTACTTCTATCGCTTTTCCACTACCGGATTCACCGAGACACGGAAGATGCTGTATTTGAAATAGATGTTCTTGTCTGATTAAAACAGGAAACACCCCATGCGTTTACACGTAGAACCCTAAGGACAGGGAGTGGCACGGTATGTTGAACATTGTCTTGACACCCCTTGCGCTATTTGATAGTTTCTCGACAAGCTAAGGAGGGAAAGTGACTATGAAAAATCCTGCTTCGATAGCATTGCAATTGTTGCTGACAATATGTGTACTTGCACCGGCGATGGCCTTCGGCGGCAAGAAGGACGCTGGCGAGATTGTAGGCGACTCGATGTATGTGGACAACAAGTTCGGGTTTTCGTTGACTAAGACAGACATCTGGAAATTCAAACAGGTGTACAAGAACAAAGATATTACTCGTGTTGTACTGACAATGAAAAACCCGACAATTCCGATTACATTCTCTGAGCACAAAGACTATTTCACCGAGCCACAGATAACTATATTAGCGTACGAGAAAGAAAAGGCAGACCCGAAGGAATACGCCAAGTTTCTGCTCGCTGATAAAGGCAAAGATGATCTGAAGAAAAAAGCATACTCGAAATTCCTTCTTTTCCAGGCAGATTCGAAATACACTTTTGAGCATCAGAGGACCAGGTCGGCGAAAATTGGCGGAGAGTACGCTGCAAGGATCAAAGGCAGAAAACAGTACTACTGGGCTTTTGAGGGTAAGGATGCAAATGCCGATAATCGAACCGGCTTTGCTCGCGGCGATATTCTCTCCGGCTACATTTCAGGCAGCATATATGTCATCTGCACAGAGAAGTATATTGTCCTGGTCGAATGTGTGGGAGAGAATGAAATGATCCGCGATTTGAGCAAAGACTTCGATGCTGTACTCGACGGGTTTAAGTTCAGCGATGACATGAGGAAGCAGTAGCCCTTGCCGTTTCCGGTGTTTTTGTTTGACAGCCCTGCGGCGTTCTGGTAATATGCCGTTGTCTGTCTAAAGGAGGATTTATGTGGGCAATTAGATATTTCCTGCTCCTGATCTTGATTGTGGTAATTCTCGGATTCGCGGTGTTGAATTCATCTCAGAAAGTGTTGATAAATCTTCCGCAAAAGACAATTCCGAATGTTCCGCTGACCCTCGTAATTCTCTCTGCATTCTGTGTCGGACTACTGGTCAGCTTTATCCTGACTGTTGCGCACACCATAAAAATGTCCGGTCAGGTCAGGAGCGGCAGGAGGAAAGTCACGCAACTGGAAATGGAGCTTGCAGCATTGAGGAATCGTTCACTTGAGGACATCGACAATCTCGATGAGAACGAGGTCAAGGCGGAATGACGACATTCGGATGGATTGTGGTGGCGGCGATAGCAATTGTTGTGGCAGCCGGCGGAATATACTACTACTATTTTCGCAGACAGTTGCGCGACAATGTCTCTCCTGACGGAAACTATGTGGAGGCGCTCAGGGCTTTGCTTGATGGCAACCAGACACTCGCGTTTCTGAAACTCAAGGAAACAGTCACTCACGATTCGAACAATATCGACGCATATCTCAGGCTTGCGGCAATACTGCGCCAACGCGGAATGCACGCAAAAGCGTTGCAGCTCAGCATGGATCTGAGCATCAGGCAGAATATCAGCGCTGCAGACCGTGTCAGAGTACTGTACAATCTTGCTGAGGATCATGTGATTGCGGGCAAGATGGAGGCTGCTGAAAGTATCTATAAACAACTCCTGCTGATGAGCGGTCAGAAACCGACTGCGACACAAAAGCTCGTCGAACTCTATGAACGCATGGGAAGATGGAACGAAGCTTTCAAGGCAGCTCAGAACTATCTTGATCTTACTGACAACCGCGATAAATCCTCGCTCTGCAAATACAAAATGCGAATTGCGGATGAACTTGTCGCCAGTGGGGAGTATCACAAAGCTCGCACTGAATTCAAAGAAGCTCTGAAGCTGAATAAAGAATGCGCGGAGGCTGTGGTCGGACTCGGTGATGCCTATGACAAAGAGGGACGAACTGAGGATGCCGTTAAAGCCTGGAGGAAGATAATCGATGTCGCGCCTGAAAAGGCAGAGCTTGTTTTTGAGCGATTGAGGAAAGCCCTGTTTGATCTCGGACAGTTTGGTGAGATCGAGGAACTTTACGCCAAAGTACTGGAGAGAGATAACGACAATGTCGCTGCACTGACCGGGCTTGCAAATCTGTCTGAGAAAAAAGGCGATCCCGCACAGGCAGAGGATACGTACCATCGGATACTCGAAATCAAGCCTGACTATGCTCCAGCGATTGTCGGGTTGCTGAAATTGTACAGGGAAGGCAAAAGATTCGGCGAAGCTGCGCAAGTTATAGATAAAACAGTCGATTCGATTCTTACTGTCGACAAGTCATAAGCCCAAATGATCTCAAACTCTCGACCAAGCTTTGCGCTGGCCGCGGCTGTGGCAGCCTTTTTTTTCCTGAGCGATTGTCTGTTCGCCAGTCGCTATACTGAGGTCGATAACTTTCTGCGCTCCGGTAATCTCGAGCTTGCAAGGGAAGAACTCGACAGTATAGTCAGCTCTGATTTTATCGATGCCGAAGGGTTCTACTATTATTCACGGCTCGAAACAAGAGGAGAGGTCGCGTTGGAGCATCTTCGCAAGAGTCTGAATCTGTGTGACGATACCGACTGTTCTTCTACTCTCGCCGAGCTTGCTGACGCACTTTACAGCAACGGGAAATATGACAGAGTGATCAAACTCTTTGACAAGTATGCGAAAAAAGTCTCGAAATCACAAGCGGGTTTCAAATTCTACTGGTTTGCAGCAATGTCGAAAATGCACAACGGTGATTTCAAGGATGCGGAAAAGATTTTCAAGAAAATCGAAAAAGATTTCGAAGATGTATATCTATCGCATTGGGGTGTTCTGGGCAGAGGACTTGCGAAAGATGGCTCCGGAAAGATGAAAGACGCCTCAGCAATCTTTCGTTCTCTGACAGCATCGGGTGGGGAAGTTTCCGCGCTCGCTCTTTACAATGAATCTGTCCTTGCAGCAGAGAGTGGAAGGAGAGAAGATGCTCTTCATGGCTACAACCTGCTCGATATTCGTTTCGATGACTTCATTGGGAGCGCCGAGCTTGCAAGCCTGATACTGAACAAGGAACATCCCGCGTCTGGCGATGCTGAGAAGCTGGCTGATGTCACATATACTGTCGAGATGGGCGTCTTCAGAGAAAAAGAAGAAGCTGAGAAACTATATGGCAGGCTCAAGGCGGGCAAGTGGTCGGTCAGACTCGACAAACGGAAGATTGCCGACCGGAACTACTGGGTTGTTCAGGTCGGAGTTTTTCGAAGCAGCGAGTCGGCGAAAGAGACAAGAAAGAAACTCGAATCTCTCATACCGGGTAATTACCGGGTGGTCCTGAGATAGTCATTCCAATGGCTGAAAAACTTACACCGTTCATGGAACAATACAACCGGGTCAAGAGCCGGTACCCCGATAAGATACTGTTCTTTCGCATGGGTGATTTCTATGAAATGTTCGGCGATGACGCTGTGAAAGCTGCACCGATTCTCGGAATCACGCTGACGTCGCGTGCCCACGGGAAGAACGGCAATGTTCCGCTCGCGGGCATTCCATATCATGCCGCCGAAAAATATCTGACAAGATTGATCAATGCGGGTGAGAAGGTTGTAATCTGCGAGCAGGTCGAAGACCCAAAGCTCGCGCGCGGTCTTGTGAAACGTGACGTGGTGGAAGTAATCACACCGGGCACGGTCTCAATCGAGGGCGCGCTGGATCGTGATGCGAATAACTATCTCGCTGCGTTATGTCAGGATCGAAAACGAATCGGACTGTCATATATCGACCTGACAACAGGCGAGTTTTTCGTTGATGAAACAGATGCCGCGAGACTTCCGGATCGATTGCAAAACCTCCAGGCGGCAGAGATTATCCTGCCGGATGAATCTGAAGACATACTCCGGATGGCGAAAGGGACCGATGCGCATGCGGCACTGACTCCGCTCGAAGGCTGGAAATTCGATCAGCAGATGGCTCGTGAAACATTGTGTGAACAATTCGGAGTCGTGTCGCTCGATGGTTTCGGGCTTGATGGTATGACTGCCGGAGTATCTGCCGCAGGCGCGATTATCAGCTATCTGAATGAAACCAAGATGAGTGCGCTGAAGCATATAACGAAGATTTCACGCGCGAGTCAGAATCAGGTGATGTTCCTCGATTTCGCCACGCTGACGAATCTCGAAATTGTGACTGCCGCAGATGGAAGCAACTCGCTGTATAATCATATCAATATGACGAAGACCCCTATGGGTGCGAGGATGCTCCGTAGATGGCTCATAAGTCCTCTGAAAGATAAGTCGCTAATCCTGTTGAGACAAAACGCCGTTGAGGAACTGCTGGAGAAAAGA
Source organism: Candidatus Zixiibacteriota bacterium (assembly GCA_024275215.1). GTDB lineage: Bacteria > Zixibacteria > MSB-5A5 > JAABVY01 > JAHJOQ01 > JAJRZO01. The sequence continues at coordinate 7,473 of JAJRZO010000285.1, forward strand.
TCTGAGAGAAAAGATGTTGTCGATATCCTTGGGCGAATCGGCGACATCGAACGGCTCGCGGGAAGAATCGGATCGCTGCGTGCATCGCCGAGAGATATTGTCGCGCTTGGCAGAGCATTGTCGCAGACTGTCGCGTTACACACTGTCGTCTATCAGTTATCATCGGAACTTTTCGCTTCGTTGAGTATCAGCCCTGATGAATTGAAAGAGATCTCTGATCTGATTGCGAAAGCGATTGTCGATACACCTCCCAATGTCCTGCATGAGGGTGGAATTATCAGACAGGGTTTTGACCAGTCGCTTGACCGGATGCACGATGAGATCAAATCCTCGAAAGAGTGGATAGCGTCGTTGCAGGAACGTGAGCGAGAGGCAACTGGGATTCCGGTTCTCAAAGTAGGTTATAACAAAGTTTTCGGATACTACATTGAAGTCACCAGACCGCATCTCGATAAAGTACCACCGACATATATCCGCAAACAGACGCTGGTTTCTGCGGAGAGGTTTGTCACTCCGGATTTGAAAGAAAAAGAAGAACTGGTTCTGAAAGCAGAAGAGAAGATCAACGCGCTCGAACAGAAACTCTTCGAGGAATTCCGGTCGAAACTCTCTGATCGCATTGTTTTGTATCAGACTGCCGCGCTCTATGTCGCGGTTGTGGATGTTATAACCTCGATGGCTTCCGTCGCCGAGAAGAATCGCTACATCAAGCCTGAAATAAATGACAGTCCGGATCTTGAAATTATCGGCGGGCGGCATCCCGTCATTGAAGAAGTTCTTCCGTCCGGTAGCTTTGTTCCAAATGACACCGAGATTACCGCAGCGAAATCGCAGATTCAAATTATCACCGGCCCGAATATGGCAGGTAAATCGACATACCTGCGACAGGTCGGGCTGATTGCATTGCTTGCGCAGATCGGGTCGTTTGTGCCGGCGGAAAGCGCGTCTATTGGTCTTGTAGACAGGATTTTCACAAGAGTCGGCGCGGCGGACAAGCTGACACTCGGACAGTCGACTTTCCTTGTCGAGATGAACGAGACCGCGAACATTCTCAACAACGCGACATCAAGAAGCCTGATACTCCTCGATGAGGTCGGGCGCGGCACATCGACTTATGATGGTTTGTCGATAGCATGGGCGGTTGCTGAGTATCTGCATGAAACGCAGGAACGCAGGGCGCGAACGCTGTTTGCGACGCACTATCACGAACTGACTCAGCTTGCATCGAGATTCAAACGCGTGAAAAATTATCAGGTAGCTGTGCGCGAATGGCAGGATCAGATCGTATTTCTTAGAAAGATTGTTCCGGGTGGATGCGATGATTCCTATGGAATCGAGGTAGCGCGGATGGCGGGTTTGCCGAAGGAAGTTACGAATCGCGCTAAAGTATTGCTCGCGTTGATCGAGTCGGGTAAGTTCTTTTCTAAGGATGGCGGTAAGTCAGTGCATAAATCCGACAAAGATTTGTTCTCGTTCAAGCACGGTAATTCGGACAAGTTGAAAACGAAGATATACAATCGAATCAAAGACTTGCATCCTGAACAAATGACGCCGCTCGAAGCGTTGAACATGCTCGCTGAACTCAAACGACTGGTTGATGATGACATGTAGAATTAAGACATTGCCGGATAATCTGATCAACAAGATCGCTGCCGGTGAGGTGGTCGAACGTCCGGCATCTGTCGTCAAGGAACTGATTGAGAATTCTATCGATGCTGAGGCGACTCATGTGACTGTCGAGATTGAAAAAGGTGGCACAAAACTCGTAAAGATCACCGACGACGGTATCGGAATGACCTCTGAGGAAGCCGAACTTGCCGTGACGCGACACGCCACGAGCAAGATTGCATCGGTCGACGATCTTTTCGCGATCTCGACACTCGGATTCAGAGGCGAGGCATTGCCGTCGATTGCATCTGTCTCGATGTTCACACTCACAACTCGTCGTCGGGATTCGACAGAGGGTGTGCGAATAGTCATTGATGGCGGGAATACGAAATCATCAGGACCATCCGGCTCGCCACCCGGAACAGTAGTCGATGTGAAAGAACTTTTTTTCAATCTTCCCGCTCGGCGCAAATTTCTCAAGTCATTGACAACTGAGACACGGCAGGTGATACAGACGGTGACATCGCTGTCACTGGCGCACCCATCGATCGGGTTCAGACTCGATGCTGATGGTCGAAACATATTCGATTATTCGCCCGCAACGAGTACTGCGCAGCGTGTGTCGGATGTTTACGGCGAGAATCTGTCTTCGAGATTCCTGAGTTTCGAGAAAGACGCTGGTCCGATCAAAGTGATCGGTTTTATCTCGAAGCCGGATGATGCTCGCAGGCACCGAATGGAAGCGCGGTTTTTCGTGAATCATCGCCCTGTATCATCGAGGCTGATCCATGCTGCTGTAATGTCGGCATTCGGCGAGCTTCTTCCGAAAGGATGCTATCCGCAGGGTGCTGTATTTATTGAGATTGCACCTGATCTGGTCGATGTCAATGTCTCGCCATCGAAGAGCGAAGTTCGTTTCAAAGATGAACGGTCTGTATACCATGTGGTATATCACACTGTTTCCGAGGCTGTCTCCAAGTCCGATGTGATCCCCGAAATTCCACAGAATGCAGAAGATACCGGGTCGGCGGAGTATATCGAAAGAGCGCGTACGGCTGTCGAATCATTTATTCGCTCACATGAAATCAAACCAGAGAATCGTGCGCAATCATCTTTACCGCTACATACGAAACCTGAGATCAACACATCAATCGACCCGCCCTTGCCGAGTGCGAATGTCACGGGTCAACAGCATTTGAATCATGAATCGGGGTCGATGGCACAATCTCATGCTGTGCGCCAGTCTGTATCGCCAGTTCGACCATATCGCCTTGTCGGTTTTTCAGATTTGTATATTGTCGCTCTTTCCGCAGAAGCGATATTTATTATAGATCAGCACGCTGCGCATGAGCGAATACTTTATGAGAAAGCTCTGGCGTCATTCGGCAGGTCACAGATAGTTGCGCAGAAACTTCTGTTCCCTGTCAATGTCGAACTCGATGCTACATTATTTCAGGCTGCGGAGGCGACGATGGAACATTTCGAAAGTCTCGGTTTTGAGATCAAACCTTTTGGCAGAAACAGCGTTGCGATCTATGCAGTCCCTGCTGTTGCGAGAAATGCCAATCCTGAAAAAGTGTTTCGCAACATACTCGATGATGTTTCCGGCTTCGAATCAGAAGGGGAGGACATCAATAAGAAAATGGCGCAGAGCTTCGCGTGCAGGGCTGCAATCAAGTCGGGTAATCGACTGACTGAGGATGAGATGTCCGGGCTTGTCGAGGATCTGTTCCTGTGCAGTAATCCCTATGTCTGTCCTCATGGCCGTCCGACACTGATCAAATTGAGCAAAAGCGAGCTGGAGAAACGATTTGGACGATAAACGTTTTCCGGTTGTTGCTGTCATCTATGGTCCTACGGCAGTCGGCAAGACATCCGCCGCAATCGAGATCGCGGAACGGCTGGATGGCGAGATCGTGTCCTGCGATTCGAGACAGATATTCAAACATCTCGATATCGGTACCGCAAAACCGACACAGGATGAACAGAAACGAGCGCGATTTCATTTGATCAATGTGATTCCACCTGAAAGGTTTATGAGTGCGTTCGAGTTCAGGCAGTTAGCTGAGCAGGCGATTGATGATATCCTCGATCGCGGTAAAGTGCCGATTGTGACAGTCGGTACCGGTTTCTATCTGAAAGCGATGACTGATGGCATTTTTGAAGCGCCATCGGATGAACATCTTCGAGCAAGACTCGAAGATGAAGCTGAAACTTACGGTAGCGCATCACTCTATGAGAAGTTGAAAGATATTGATCCAAAAACTGCTTCAGAGCTCTCCGAAAATGACACTTTCAGGATCATCCGGGCGCTCGAATTGTATGAACTTACAGGTATGACACGAAGAGACTTAGCGGAGAAGAACCAGCTTGGACCATCGCCGTATCATTTTGTTTTAGCGGGGCTTACTCAGGAAAGATCGTTGCTCTATGAACGAATCAACAGGCGTTGCGAGGCAATGATTGAATCCGGGCTTGTTTCGGAAGCAAGTTCATTGCGAGAGAAGGGGATACTTCCCGATAGCATTGCATCGAAGATTGTAGGGTATGCCGAAGCCTTCAGGTATCTGGATGGTTTGTATGACAACGAAACAATGCTTGCCGATTTTCAGCAATCAACGCGGAATTATGCCAAACGTCAGGTTACATGGTTCAGAAAACACCCTGGCGGCAGGCACTTTGATGTCGATGATAATTCATTGATTTACAATATGTTGCGTGAGTTTGGGGGTGTGTTGGAGCAATAGAAGGCATTATTCTGCGAATATTTCTGTCAAGTTGATGAACGATAACCGATAATGAGAAGTAGAGAGAAATAAATCTTGACAAAATTCAACACGTAAGAGTATTATGATGTTGACAGTCAAGGAGTTGTAACTTATGTCCGCCAGTGGATGGCAGACATCCGAGAGTACGTCTATGTCTATTTGCGATTGCGCTGATTAGAGAGGACAATATGCACCGATCCTGTCACTTGCCTGCGAGGCTGTTTGCAGTATTGATTGTTCTGACGGCAGTCTCATGCTCCAGCAATAGTATCAGGTTCAGCGAGGAACCACAGACAAGTTTTCAACTTGCTCAGGACACTGCGTCAGTTGCACAAACATCAGTGGCTGACGAAGTTGCAATCGA
>JAJRZO010000286.1 GCA_024275215.1 Candidatus Zixiibacteriota bacterium
CAATAGCATGCATGTTATACAAAACTTCTCAGTTCCCAGTGGGGTGGGGGGAGCTACAGGACTATTATCGTAACGAGAAACGAAACCTGGTCTTTGTTAATGTTGCGCTGTGTGCATTTGTTGCGTACCATCCACTGATATGAACAGGATGCGGGAGAATCATACAAGGAGGAATTGATGCGTTCGCTCAAAGAGTTTTTCACAGGCAGGACCACATTGCTATTGTTGGTCGTGGTCGTCGCGGTCCCACTTCTGACTGGCGGGTGCGGTACACAGATACCGTCAGGACATCACGGTGTGAAGTATATGAAGTTTGGTGGGGGTACGGAAATGGGGAAGATATACACCGAGGGATTCAGCTGGCATCTTCCGTGGAATTCAATCTATGTGTACAGAACTCAGACACAGGAAACAAAAGAACAACTCACCGTGCTGTCTTCTGATGGTGCTACGATCCAGCTCGACGTGTCGATCTGGTATCGCCCGTTATTTGACAAGCTCGACAGCCTGCAAATTACTGTCGGTCCGAACTATCTCAATGTGGTGATTAAACCGGCATTTCGTGGGATCGCGAGAGGAATTATCGGACTGTATAAGCCGGAAGAAATCTACTCTTCGAAACGTGAAGAGATCGCTGCCAAGATGTTAGAGCAAATGAGAGCGGAGATGCAGAAAAGGTTTATTGATATTGAGAATGTGATAGTCCGAGATGTCGGATTACCCAAGAGAATAACCGATGCAATCGAATACAAACTTGCCGCACAGCAGGAAGCCGAGCGCATGGAATTCGTGCTGCTGAAAGAGAAACAGGAAGCTGAAAGAAAACGCCTCGAGGCGCGGGGAATCGCGGATTTCCAGAAGACAGTCTCAGCGGGCCTGACGCCCAATTTCCTGCGCTGGAAAGGTATAGAGGCTACTGAACAGTTGAGCAAATCACAAAACGCAAAAATAGTCGTGATCGGTTCCGGTAAGGATGGCTTGCCGATAATACTCGGTGGCAATTAGACCTGAAAGTCCGGAACTGCGCCTCTGCTAACTCTGTGCAATGAGTTAAGCACACGATGGCAGGATGTGTTACAGCAAGTCTTAACACACTAATGACGCTGATGTTTTGCCATCAGCGTCATTCTTTATGTGTTATCTTTTGAAACACGTTACGTGGTAAACCGTATAGTGTGAACAGACGGATAACAACGAATAGCTGGAGAAACGCATGTTCAAGAAAATTTTGATAATATCTATAATCGTAATTGCAGTAACTGCCGCGATCTTTTTCATCTTCTCCGGTTCCGGATCATCCGACTCAGGTGAATTCAAGCTGCACAAAGTAGAGAAGGGCACTGTGATCAACAAAGCGATGGCAATCGGACAGATCGAGCCGGAGCATGAGATAACAGTCAAGTCTCAGATTTCCGGGATCGTATCCAAAATATATTCCGATGTCGGAGATCGGGTGAAGGCCGGTGATCCACTGTTTGACATTGCTCCTCAGCCTACCCCGATTGAATTCGCCGATGCGAAACGTCAGGTGGAGCTCAACCAGGTAGCCTTTGCCGATGCGAAAAGAGTCTGCGACCGAATAAGGGAGCTGTATGAGAAAGATCTCGTGTCAAAAAGCGACCTGGATGACGCAAGAAACGATTTCGAACAGGCTGAAGTGCGCCTTAAATCTGCGAAAGAGAAACTGTCGCTGATAGAAAAAGGCAAGACTAACATTGCAGGCCGCGTTGTCGAAAACGTGATAAGAGCGCCAATAAGCGGAATTATTCTCCAGAGAAATGTCGAACAGGGCGATCCGGTTGTCCCACTCACATCATATCAGTCGGGTACCGAGTTGATGCTGCTTGCCGAGATGGACAACCTGATTTTCAGGGGAACAGTCGATGAAATCGATGTCGGCAAGCTGAGTGAAGGTATGGATGTTCGGCTTCAGGTTGGAGCTATCCCGAACGACACGATTAAGGGTGTGCTTCACAGGATTTCTCCGAAAGCACGGAAAAATGACAATACAACGGTTTTCGATGTCGAAGTGACTCTGACATCGGTATCATCCAGTCTCCTGCGCGCCGGATATTCTGCAAACGCGGAGGTGGTCGTTGCTCAAAAGGATGATGTCCTTGTGATACCTGAGCGACTTGTGACATTTGTGGGGGATTCCTGTTTCGTTGATATTATGGATTCGACTGATGTTCCTGAGCAACATCCCATCGAAGTAGGACTCTCTGACGGTATCAACATCGAAGTGATATCCGGTCTCGATGAGGGGCAGGAAATCGTGGAAAAACCTCCCAAAACCATTGAATAGTTGCTGACATGTACCTGATGTTTCTCAGACAACTTTTCCATGACATGAAGGGTCAGAAGCTGCGATCCGCGCTGACGCTCTTCGGAATATTCTGGGGTACGACTGCTTTAATTCTTCTTGGAGCGTTTGGTCACGGTATCCACGCGCATCAGGTCAAGAAATTCAACGGACTCGGTGAACACATCGCAATCATGTGGCCGGGACGTACATCAATGACCTACAAAGGACTTCCCAGAGGAAGAAGTATCCTGCTGCGTGAGGATGACGTTACCTTGATGAAAGAACAGATACCGGAACTTGAAGCTATCTCGATTGAATACCAGGATTGGAGCATACCGGTGCGACATGACAAAGTCCTGATCTCTGCCAGACTTTCGGGAGTAGCCGCAGAGTATGGAGATATGCGCAATGTCATCCCTGACTGGGGAGGGAGATTTGTCGACGAAATAGATGTCAGACTCAGAAGACGAGTATGTTTTCTTGGGAATGAACTGAAAGATGATCTTTTCGGATCAGCCAAAGCCGTTGGCGAGATAATTGAGATCAGTAATGTGCCATTCACGGTCATCGGTGTGATGAAACCTAAGGGACAGGATTCGGCATACAGTGGGCGCGACAAAGACAAGATTTTCCTTCCATACTCAACATCAGCGGTGATGTTTGGTCATACAATCGCTAATGTTATAGTATGGAAAGCGAAATCTCTTGAAGTGCACAAGATCGCGAAAAGAAAGATTTACGAGGTCCTCGGCAAGAAACATAAATTTGATCCTGGCGACAATCAGGCTGTCAGTATGTGGGATACGACTGAGAACCTGGATTTCTTCACTAACTTTTTTTGGGGATTTCGGATATTCCTGTTGATGATTTCCTTTGCCACGCTTGTTGTAGGAGGAATCGGGGTCGCGAATATCATGTATGTGGTCGTCAAAGAGAGATCGAAAGAGATCGGTCTGAAGATGTCGCTGGGTGCAAAGAAGGGATTTATCCTGTCGCAGTTCCTTCTTGAGACCCTGCTGATAACTTTCATCGGTGGGTTTACCGGATTTCTTTTTGCGATGACGCTTATCCGCATTTTCCCATCGTTCAATCTTGAAGAATACATCGGGATTCCGACCATTTCATCTTTCGAGGCAATCCTGTCGGTAAGCCTGCTGATGGTGATCGGCCTGTTTGCCGGGTTCTTCCCTGCACGACGAGCAGCCAACATGAATCCTGTACAGTCACTTAAGATGTAGCCATGACAGGTACTGTCAAACTGATACTGAGACTGTTCTTCAGAGAACTCAGGAGCCAGAAGATGCGAATATCGCTGACTATTATGGCGATCATCTGGGGAACACTGTCGATCACAATGTTGCTTGCATTCGGAGAAGGCCTCAAAAGACAGCTCGAAAAGAACAGGAGAGGCCTCGGCGATGGGATCCTGATTGTCTGGAGCGGACAGACAGAGAAACCTTATCGCGGATTGCCTCGCGGCAGGCCGATTTGGTTCAAGCGTGATGTTATCGACTATATTCGTGATCAGATACCTGAACTGGAGGCTGTCGGGGGCGAGTATATGAATTGGGGGAGAGAGATAACATACGGAGAAAAGACAATTTCTGAAAAGGTCAATGGCGTGTTGCCGGATTATGAGTTTATGAGATCGCTTTATCCGATGCCCGGCGGGAGATTTCTTAACAAGCTGGACATTGAGCGAAAGAGGCGAGTCGTATTCATAGGCAATCAGCTTCGCGATGAACTTTTTGGCGAACCCGGATCACCCGGCTACACCGATCCCGTGGGCAAGATGATAACCATCAGCGGCATACAGTTTACGGTGATCGGAGTTATGCAGAAAAAACAGCAGATGGGTATGTATTCAGGTCCTGACTGGAGCACAGCGTTTATCCCAATTACTACATTTGAGACGATGTACAATCGGCGTACCCTGAATAACCTTGTGCTCAAACCGAAAGGTGTTTCTCAGGCTGAATTCATCAAAGACAGATTGTACCAGATCCTGAGCTCAAAATACCAGTTCGATCCGGCGGATAAGCGGGCGTTATCGATCTGGGATGTCATAGAGTCTGCCAGGACCATGAACAAAGTCATGGTCGGCATGCAGATATTTTTTGGGATCATCGGAGGACTGACCCTCATTGTCGCGGGTGTAGGAGTTGCCAATATCATGTATGTTGCCGTTCGCGAAAGAACTGCCGAGATTGGCGTAAAAATGGCTATGGGCGCAAAACGCGGACAAGTAATGGCTCAGTTCATGCTCGAAGCATTGCTGATTTCTGCAATCGGAGGCGGACTTGGTCTGTTTATTTCATTTGCAATCGCCGCTGCACTTGGGGCAATACCAGTGCAGAGCGAGGCGATGGAATGGCTTGGCAAACCGACGATTTCTGTACCTATTGCACTGGTTACAATTGCAGTGTTGACGATGATCGGACTGATATCGGGATATTTTCCTGCACGAAAAGCAGCGTCGGTGAACCCGGTAGAATCACTCAGGTACGAGTAGCGAGGTGTTGCAATGATAAAAATGCGCGGTATTCGAAAAGTTTACGACACGGGAAGGATCGAGGTTGAGGCTCTCAAGGATGTTGATCTGGATATCAAGGGTGGCGAGTTTGTCTCGATTGTAGGGCCGTCGGGATCGGGGAAGTCCACACTTATGAATATTGCTGGATGCCTCGATGTACCATCGGAAGGAACATACGAACTCGATGGCGAATCTGTCGAAGGGCTTTCCATGTCGCAGCTTGCGGACATCAGGAACAGGAAGATCGGATTCGTGTTTCAGGCATTCAACCTGCTGCCGTATGCCACTGCATTCGAGAATGTCGAGTTGCCGATGATGTTCGGTAAAGTGCCTGCCCGCGAAAGGCGCAAGCGTGCACGCGAACTTCTTGAGCGTGTAAATCTCGGCGACAGACTTGATCACAGGCCTGCCGAGTTGTCGGGTGGCGAGATGCAGCGTGTCGCGATAGCAAGATCACTCGCGATGAAACCGAAACTGATACTTGCCGACGAGCCGACCGGAAATCTCGATTCTAAATCAGGTGCGGCGATTGTCGATCTGTTCGAGGAACTCTGGAAATCGGGTACGACTATCTTGCTGATTACGCATGACTCGACAGTTGCAACCCGAACTAATCGTGTTGTCTATCTCAAGGATGGCATGGTGCGCTCACAAGCCCGCGAAATGGCTGCCGACATGAAAGCTCTTAAAGAACGAAAAAGACTCGATACGATGCAGTAAGTGTCACACTGTTTATACTGTATGCTCGTTGTCCCTGCGCAGAGGCCTGGTGAAAAATCTTTGATGAAATTATTCGATGCGAGCGAAGTGGAACATTCTCAGCGGGGATCACTGCCTCAGCCATTCGACCGGATCGTATTCTTCTTTTCTGTGCCGTATCTGGAAATGGAGTATTGCTCCGCGATCAGTGTCATCAATGCCGACATGCCCGATCATTTCTCCCGTATCGACTGATTCGCCAAGTTCAAGTGAATAATCCGAAAGATGACCATATAGTGAATACCACCCGTCGCCATGATCCAGGATCATGACATTGCCGTATCCTCTGAGATAGCCTCGGTGAAAAACCACGCCATCATATACTGCACGAACTTCATCCCCTGACTTGCACTTTATGTCTATTCCCGGAGAAAATACATCGGTTTGTGTTTTCTTGTCCCTGTGCATTCCGAAATTTCGGACGATTCTGCCCCGGACAGGAAAGCGCAAGCGTCCTTTCTGTTCCTCGAAAAGCGACCCGTTCGCTCGCTCAGATTCCGGATCAAACAGCGAATCGGTCGATGCGATGTCAACAGTCAGTTGTTGCATATGCTCACGGTACAGGGCCTCTTCCTCTCTGACCCTGTCCATGAGCTTATCTTTTCTCTTAAACTCGGATTTCAGCAGGCTCTCTTCGAGATTCTTTTCCTCGCAGGCTTTGCTAATCTGTTGACGTGTATTTTCAAGCGCTGCGAGGTTTTGCTCGTGGACTGCCACGAGGCTGTCAGTTTTGATGAGAAGTTTCTCAAGCGATTCGACAGATCGCTTCGCATATAGCGTCTGCATTCCCGCTTCTACGATATCTGACGACGACAGAAACGCACGTGTCGGGCGACGGCGTTTGAGATAGAAATTGCGGAGGCTCAGGGCGAGTCTCATTCTTTGCCGAACGAGGGCGGAATCGAGACGGCTTGTTTCTGTTTCGAGATTTGCAGCACGGTTTTCAAGCCGTTTTAATTTCAGACTCAGCCTCGACACTAACTGCGAAGTCAATTCGAGTTGATCCTCGATATTGTTTAATTGTTCAAGTTCAGTTTTTTTGAATTCAGAGAGCGAATCGAGTTCCCTGCGTTCATCCTTGAGTTGCTCTTTCAGCCTTTCGATCATACGAGCATCATCCATTTCAGAGGCGGCTTGAACAATGACTATACCGGGGAAAACCGCAAGAAGCAAAAGTGATACACATAGAAGTCTCATGGCTATGATCCCGATGCGAACAGGTTCGATTGTGACCTGCCTGCTGAAATCAGCAGCGAAATCAGGGCGAGCAGAACGGGTGCAGCGATTGCCAGTACTGTAAATCCAGTTGTCAGGAATGGAATTGTCACAACATAATTGCAACAGAGTTTCCAGAGCAATATCGTAATGCCGACGCCAGCAGCTCCTGCAATAATTCCGACGAATATGGCACGCATCATCGAAATAACAATCAGACTCTGAGGCGGGATGCCGAGAAGCCGAAGATTCCTGACAATATCTCGTCTTCGTGTGGATATATGCCTGTGCAAACTGACGAATATGAATAGCGAACTGATGATGACTAATGCCAACAAGATTCCGGTAATGATATATGTAGTTCTGGTCAGTTTTTCAAGGTTGTCTAACCATTCCGACGCGTATTGCACCTCCATGACTTCATCACGGAGCGCGATTCCCGACGAGATACGGTTGAGATAATCAGCATCGCAGGACCCCGGCTCAAACCTGACTTCCAGACTAAACGGAAGTGGATTGAATCCGAGAACATCAGTCATGTCGCTGCCAAGTATCGCGCTCATTTCATCCATAGCCGCTTCAGGATCTTTGACTGTCATATTCGATACGCCGGAGAGCGATGATATATATGTCTTTGCTGAATCGATTCCATCCTGAGTGATCTCGTCAATGAGAAAAACCTCCAGCACCGATTCGCTTTTCAATTCTGATGAAAATGATGATAGTGTGATTGTCGCGAGAATTGCACTGTCACCGAGGGCAAACAGCAATCCTGCCGCAATCAAAGCCGACAAAAGCTCAACAATGCCTGATTTCAATCCTCTCCAGAATTCTCCGAGTATCATGTCTCAACTCCGGCAAGATTGAGAATGCTTCCGCCGAATTCCTTGTATTTCTCCGGGTGCGTGGATGTAATCAGGAGTGTAGTGCCTGCAAGGTTCTTTCGATGAATCAGTTCAAGCGCTATGTCAAGATGTTCTTCATCAAGTGCGCTGTCCGGGTCATCCCACAGAAGAAAAACCGGATTCCTCGCGCATGCCATTACCAACTGGACAAGTTTCTGCTCACCCTTCGATAATGCTTCTGGAAATCGAGTCGCTTTCTCTACAAGCCCAAACTGTCGTAGCATCGAATCGATTTCGTTCCTGCTCGGGCGGATTCGTGAGGATGACAATCTGACCGAGGTCATGATATTATCCCGTACTGTGCGATCATTGAGAATAGTTGAGTCTTCAAGGATCATACCCCACCCGGATAACATCCATGCTCTTTCCCTTGCATTCAGACTGCTTGTCGATTTGCCGGAAACTTTGATTTCACCCGAATCAGGTTTTAACAGTCCGGCAATAAGCCTGACAAGTGTGGTTTTACCTGAGCCAACCGGACCGCCGACAACCATGACTCCGCCGACAGGCAGAGTAAATCCAAATCCGCTGAACACTTCATGTTCGGGCTGATAGTGGAAAGTGACATTTGCCACTTCCAGACAGGTTTGAGACTCACTGATCACGTTTGAATATATCGGCAGACATTATCAAAAAAAAGCTTTTCTTCATCTGTAAAAATACGAATATTCAACCTGCAACATAAACGAAGACAGGAGCCGGGATAAAGTGAATATAAGAATCGGATTTGTATTGCTCGCATTGTTGATCGCAGTCACCGGATGTGGAAAGACTAAGATTCTGGAGATGAAATGGGAGAAGCTCTCTACAGGCTCCGGTGATGATGTATATGGTATCTATTTCAAGAATGGCAACGATGGCTGGGCGGTGACATCGGGCGGCAAAGTTCTAAAGACGACCGATGGTTGCAAGACATGGAGCAGCCGTGATGTTGGCAATATCCGGCTGGAGGGTGTCTGTTTCATCGATGATGAAAACGGTTTTGTGACAGGCTCAAGAGGCGGCCTTTTCAGAACGACAGACGGCGGAAATACATGGACTGACATGTCGCTCGACACAAACTGCTGGTTTAATGACATTGGGTTCTGGGATGACTAAAATGGCGTCCTCGTGGGCGTGAAAAAGACCTCCAAAGGCAAGCTGATAGGCGCGCTCTATTCGACAAAAGACGGCGGTGCGACATGGAAAGAAGTCTATAATGACATGAACGGCATATATGACCTGTTCCTGAGAAAACCCGGCCTGGGATGGATTACGAGTACCGGTGCGGTCGGATCGACAACAGATGGCGGTGAGAATTGGGAAAAGAATATTCTCAATAATGATGATATCGTCAGAGGTGCGTTTTTTCGATCCGGCAGGTCGGGCTGGATTGTTGGACACAAAGGTCTCCTTGCAAATACAACTGACGGTGGATGGTCATGGCAGAGGAAAGGTCAACTGACCAAAGATAATCTCTATGCTGTCGGATTCCTGACCGCTTTCGAGGGTGTAGCTGTCGGAGACAGGGGCATGATGTTCATAACTACCGATGGCGGAATCAGGTGGAGCCTCGATTCAATGTTCGTCAGATCAACCCTGCGCGACATCGAGATTGTCAATGACAGAATCTGGATGTGCGGTGATGACGGGACGATAGTCTCCGTGCATAAATGATCAATTCACGCCCTGTCAGATTCATGCCCGTCAGATTCACGCGCCGTCAGATTCATGCGCCGTCAGGAATCCTTTCCTGACGGTACCCTGTCATATCGGCATGGTGCCCCACCTTCTGGGTGGGTTTCTTGTTATCAAAAAGCAAATATTCAAGTGCTCGCAGGGGCTGTGCCCCTCGCGGATTCTCTATTGTAACTATCTGCAATGCAATATACTAAATACACAGCCTGACAGCTACTGTGTGCACTTTAATAAATATATGATCCTGCCTAAAAGGTGAGACACCGGCAAGTGAAGCATCGATTTGGTAGATGGGGATGTTCACACCACTGTCACTTCGCCTGCTGTCACACGCAGGGTTTCTTTGCGGCGTTTGACCAGCAATGCACCGCTTGTGTCTATGTCAATAGCTTTAGCGATGATTGTCTTGCTGCCCATCTTGAGTTTTACCTGCCTACCGAGAAGCGATGATCGTTTCTTGATTTTCGGCAGCAGCGGTTTGAGACCCTTTTTCTTAAACTGGAGATACATCTTCTCGAAACTCAGCAGAAATTCAGCGAGAAATGCGATCCTGTCGATTCGACCGCCGGTTTCAATCCGCAGTGATGTTGCCTTCTTTCTAAGATATGGCGGAAAGTCTTTCCTGAGATGATTGATATTGATCCCAATTCCGACTGCGACGAAATTCGCCTTGTCAAGCTCCGCCGAGAGTTCCGTAAGAATTCCGGCTACCTTGAGATCATCGATCAGGCAGTCATTCGGCCATTTAACACTGGCGTCGAGATCGAATTTCGAGATGATCGTATCAGCAAGCGCGGTTGCAGTCACAATAGATAAACCGGGCAATTCCGATGGCGGAAGTGTCGGGCGCAAAATCAGTGTTGCCCAGAGTCCGAGTTTCGGCGGCGAATGCCACCTGCGGCCAAGCCTGCCTCTTCCCGACGTCTGTTTTTCGGCAATCACGAGAGTGCCTTCCGGCGCGCCTTCGGACGCGAGAGCGAATGCGAGCGAGTTTGTTGATGGCAGCGAGAAATGCGAGACGATATTCCGGCCAATGAAAATCGTCTTCAGGTGATATCCGATCTCGTGTGGAAATATACTGTCGGGCGCTGAGACGAATCTGATTCTTGATGTGTCATCGAACTCGAACTTGTAACCCCAGATGACAAGCCCGCGCAAAGCTTCGTTGATAAACTTCACACGGGTCGAGAATTTTTCCGCGAGTTTTGGGATTCGATAGTACCGATCAGGGGCATTTCTCAGGAAGTTGAGCAGTTCGACAGCTATGTCATCGACTCGACCACCCATTGTCAACCGGTTATTCTGACAATGTTCAGCGAAAAATCACTCGCCGGCGCGGAATGAGTGAGTGCCCCGACAGAAATATAGTCAACGCCACATTCGGCAAATTGTCTTACTGTATCAAGATTCACACCGCCCGAAATTTCTATCTTGATGTCTTTCGAGAAAGCACGGATTTTTTTGACGGAATCCCGTATTTGCTCGACATTCATGTTGTCGAGCATGATCCATTTTGCTCCAGATTCGAGCGCCTGTTCAAGTTCGATCTGCGATGATGCCTCTACCTCGATTTTGATATCTGATTTGATCTGATCGCGATAATCCGTACACCGTTTCACTGCAGCAGGCAGCGATCCCGCCGCGCGGATATGGTTATCCTTGATCATAATCATATCATAGAGGCCTTTGCGATGATTGTAGCCGCCACCGCAAACGACAGCGTATTTCTCGGCATGGCGCATTCCGGGCGTAGTCTTTCTCGTGTCGAGAATTTTGACATTAGTGCCATCAACGCGGTCAACGAACTTTCTTGTCAGCGATGCGATTCCTGAAAGTCGCATAATAAAATTCAGCGCAGTTCGTTCAGCAGTCAGGATTGAGGCGAGACTACCGGAGATCGTTGCAATCACGCTTCCGGCTTCGATAATCGAGCCATCCTCGAACATGGGAGCATATCTCAGTTTTTCATCAACGGTCTTGAACACCCGGCGAGCGATTGACTGACCCGCAAGCGGTCCACCCGACCGGAAAAGTATTTCGGCTTCCCCTATAAGATTCGGGTCAACGCTTGCGCGCGTAGTGATATCGCCATCACCGATATCCTCTCGAAGTGCGAGGTCGATTAACTGATCGAGTTCTTCTGCTAAAAAATCCATAACACAAAAAAGAGGGAACGCGGAGCCGTGTCAACTCGTATTTTGATTGACCCGCGTGAGCCTCACGCCTAATATTGTTTCAGGAGGCAATAATAGTATGGAACACCATCAGTGCCACCTTGATGGGAATGAGTCGGCAGAGTGTTGGATATCCGATGTACTTGATGGCATACCCCTCGACGAAAAGTCACTTCCGATTGACAGGATCAACAAGTGTATCACATGTGATGCGTTTGCTGAAGCTATCGAAAGATCGACCGGGAGAAGACGTTCTGACCGTGTAATGACTCAGGCGATCAATAGATTCCTTGCTCTTTTCTCCAACTACAACAGAGAACTCAACGACATGGCGGATTCGCTGAAGGAGAAGATCGAAGAACTTACAGTGCTCAAGACAGTGGCGGAAGCTCTTCTGAAAGCGACTGATCTCAAGAAAGGTCTGAAGATTTTCTTGTCCGGAATTACTTCGGGGGAAGCGTTTGGATTCAACAGAGCGGTTGTGTTCCTTGTAAATCATCCAAGACACAGGCTTGAGGGTGTGTTGGGACTGGGGCATCTCAATGTCAGTTCTTACGGTAAGACATGGGATCGCCTGCAACGTGAGAAGCTGTCGTTCGATCAAATCGTCGAAAAGATACTTAATGAGACTGATGAGCCGGATAACGCACTGAGCACTGCGGTCGCGAAAATTCACATTCCTCTCAGGATAAACCTTGGAATTCTGCCTAAGTCAGTCATCCTTCGGAAATCATTCAGAATCGAGGAATTCAAGGATGAACATTCGGCTGACAAGCAGGTGCTCGGACTTTTTGACCGCAATCCATGCGCGGTTGTGCCTATCATCTCAAAGGAGGTTGTTCTCGGAGTGGTTGTCGTTGATAACCCCGTCACTCGAAGGTGTATTTCTGATGAGGAACTCTCGACGCTGGAGACTTTATCATACATGACCGCAGCCAGGATCGACAATCTTATACTCCAGAATCAGCTTGAACTTCGTGTCGCTCAACTCGAACATGTCAACGCTCTGTTGCAGGACAACAAGAACTACCTCGTGGAAACTGAGCCGCTTATTGAGGCAGGGAGGATGGCTACTACGATTGCACATGAGATCAAGACGCCGCTTGTAACGATTGCAGGATATGCGATGAGAGCTAAGAAAGAACATGCCGATGGCAAGGATATTTCGCACAATCTGGATGTTATGCTGGAAGAAATTTCGAGACTTGAAAAACTCGCAGGCGGGATTCTCGATTTTTCCAGAGAGCGCAAGCTGACGCTGGAAACGCTGGATTTGAATACTCTGATCAACGAAACTCTGGATATCGTAACTGATAAATTGTCATACAGCAATATTGAAGTAATAAAGAACCTGTGTGACAAGAACCTGTATATCAAAGTTGACAGGAATAGAATGAAGCAGGTATTGTTCAATCTGATTGACAATGCAATGCAGGCTATGCCTGATGGCGGCAAGCTTGAGGTTTCAACTGGAACGGGGTCGACCTACCGGTGGTTTAAGATAAAAGACACTGGTTGTGGAATGTCGAAGGAGACAGTCGAACAACTTTTCAAACCATTCTACACTACCAAGAGTGCAGGATGTGGACTTGGGTTGCCGGTATCCAGGAGGATTGTCAATGATCATGGAGGTTATCTCGAAGTTGAGTCCATTCCGGGTGAGCAGTCTGTCTTTACAGTCAATCTGCCTGCTGCGGATGAGGTATAATCTATAAACAGGACCAGGGGTTAGTGATGAGTAAGTTGTTGATTGTCGAGGACGAAAAAAACCTTCTCGAATTATACAGAATGGAATTCGAGGAAGAGGGTTACTCCGTTGCTACTGCGGAGTCGGGTAAAGCCGGTCTCGAACTCTCCGAGACATTCAAACCGGATCTCGTTGTGCTTGATATTAAGCTCGGAGACGAAGAAGGTTTGAAAGTACTCAGCGATTTCAAACACCAGTCCAAAGACCGCCCTGTTGTTCTCAATACTGCATTCACGCATTACAAGCATGATTTTACATCATGGGCGGCGGATGAATATGTCGTGAAATCGGGAGACCTGACCGAACTCAAGAGCAAAATTAAGGCGTTACTCGAACGCCCTAAAGCACAGGGATAAGCATTTAAGTTGCAGACCACTTAACCTATATGCAATGACCAGTAAATTTTGTACGTGGCAGATGTCCACAGGCTGTCTCAAAATCTTTGATTTACCCGGGCGGAGTACTGGTTTTGTCGCCCCCGCGAAGGCGGGGGTCCATTTAGCATCAACGCATTCAATGGATTCACGCCTGCAGAGGTGTTGCAAAACCTGCCTTGAGTGCTCGCAGACTTATTTCCGTAAGCAAAATTACCTCTGTTTCACATCTTTTGAGACAACCTCTCCGTATCTGCCATTGCCGACGACAAATGAGGTGGACAAAGGTGTCTGCCGCACAATGGCACATGCAACGACAAAAACACAGAGGGATCTACCATGGCCGAAAAGATGAGGATGTACCTTGCAGGTGAATGGAAAGACTCGGACAAATCTATCGAAGTCATTAACCCGTACAACAAATCGATTTACGGCACTGTCGCGGCTGCATCGCCCGATGATTTCACCGAGGCGATAGCCAGGGCTGACGAAGTATTCAACGAATATCGATTCTATCCGAGCTACAAGCGGTCCGAAGCGTTGCAGTTCATTGCGTCGGAGATTGAACGCCGCAAAGACGAATTTGCTGAGACGATTACATGCGAGATGGGAAAGTCACTGGCCGATTCGCTCGGTGAAGTTGGCAGAGCTGTCTCGGTGTTTGCGATTTCAGCCGAGGAAGCAAAAAGGATGGGCGGTGAGGTCATGTCGCTTGACTGGGCGGCCGGTTCAGAAAATCGCTGGGGAATTATCCGCCGTTTTCCAATGGGCGTCGTTGCAGGGATTTCACCGTTCAATTTTCCTCTCAATCTCATCGCGCACAAAATCGGCCCCGCATTGGCGTCCGGTAATACTATAGTTTTGAAACCGGCATCCAAGACTCCGATTACAGCGTTGAAACTCGCAGAAATCATTGACAAGACCGATTTGCCGAAGGGTATCTGTTCGATCCTGCCGGCATCATCGAAAGATACAACGCCCCTGATTGAAGATCCTCGCGTGAAAGTAATAACATTCACCGGTTCCCCGGTCGTGGGCTGGAAGATCAAAGCGATATCCGGCAAGAAACGTGTGGTGCTGGAACTCGGCGGTAATGCGGGTGTGATCGTTGCCGATGACGCAGATATCGATTATGCTGTCGAACGAATAGTATTCGGCGGGTTTGCCGTGTCAGGCCAGAGCTGCATTTCGGTTCAGCGTGTGTTTTTGCATGAAAGCATCTACGATGAATTCATTCGCGGCTTCGCGGAAAGAGTCAGTAATCTAATAGTCGGAAATCCACTCGATTCAGGTGTCAATGTAGGCCCGGTCGTTGAGGAAAACGAAGCCGTCAGGATTGAAGAATGGATCAACGAAGCTGTCGCAGGAGGTGCAAAGGTTCTTGCCGGAGGCAAGCGGGAAGGCGGTGCTGTGCTTCCGACGATTCTTACTAATGTAAACCCGGATATGAAAGTATGTGCGATGGAGGTTTTCGCGCCGCTGGTGACTGTATTCAAATACACAGATTTCAAGAGCGCGGTTGATAAAATCAACAATTCTGATTTCGGTTTGCAGGCGGGGATTTTCACGAATCGTATGAAGGATATCTGGTATGCCTATGAGCGGATCGAAACCGGCGGAGTCGTAATTAACGATGTTCCGACATACCGCGCCGACCATCAGCCATACGGCGGCATGAAAGATTCCGGCTTCGGACGCGAAGGCATTCGCTATTCAATAGAAGACTACACAGAGATTAAGATACTCTCGATGAATCTGAAATAGACTCTCCTTCGCGTCTGACTGTCAGACAATGCGTCAATCGGGCAGGCCTATTGACTTACAAGAACCGCCATTCTGGGATCAAATTGTTCTGGAGAGTCGATACCTGTGATAAGTGGCTATCAGTGAACCTATGACAATGATAATCGAGCCGAGCCAGACAAACAGGATCAGCGGCTTGATGCCGACATCGAGAACAAGAATATCACTCTCGGTTGCATCCTGACATGCAACGCGCAATTCAACCATTCTACTGTCAGGCATGACGCTTTCGAGCGACACGACCAGACTGTCGCTGCCGATTTCCACCGGAGTACTTTCACGAACATCGTTTGCCAGCACAGACAATATCGGAATGATAGTGGATGAATCGTCAGGGGTCTTGATACTAAGCCTCGCGCCAACCTGAACTGATCCCTCCTCGCCATGCGACGACATATCATAATCTTCGAATGTAATGCTGACGCTATCGATATCGTATGTTTCGCCCTTCGCCAGTCTGAATGCTATTCCCGGTTTTCTCGTTTCAATCTGTTCAGGTGCAAGATAGAGATCATACAATAAGTGCGACTGAATCCACGGTGTTCTCATTATTCCGCGATTGTATGAATCATAGTACAAGTCCGGATCGGCTGTCACAGTATCGCCATCCTTGCTGATCTCTACATAGACCGAATTGTTGAGTAGATCTATACTGCCTTCAAGCCCTGTGTAAGTGACCGAATACCCCATCGCTTCTGATGGTTCATTGATTCTCAGGAGAACTTTCTCATTTGTTGCAAAAACTGTGGAACCGATGAATCCCAACAAGAGTATGCCAAACCCGATATGCGAGATATATCCGCCCATTTTCCGACCGAATTTGGCTGGAAACATCACGAACATCTGAAGATTGGCGGCAATGGCAAATACAGCGAAGAAAATAACCAGCAAGTGTCTGATTGAAGTCGCACCGAGAAACACAGCGATAACAGCACCAATTACTGCGATCAATACTGATGGTATCGAACGTTTAAGAACAGCGCCCACCGTCGGTTTTTTCGTAGCCAGAAATGGTGTAAGACCTGCGAACAACGCCATTAGAATGCCGGTC